>JAKFYP010000015.1 GCA_021730835.1 Alphaproteobacteria bacterium | reverse complement strand
CTTATTCCCCGCTGCACAATGTCCCACCATGCGGGTAAGAGGGCAAAAAATCAAGTATTCATTGAAAACGGATGGTTTACCTGACGCCAAATCCCGCTACCATCGCCTTATGAAATATGGTATTATGGTTGTAATTGAAGGTGTTTCGGGAGCGCTGATGAGCAATCTGGGAAAACAAATATTCGAGGATTATCGTCTGACGACGGCGGAGATACTCTACCGCCTGCCCGATTACCCTACGTTACTGCAAACCTATCTCTGGCAGGATTTCGATGCCTGCCCCGACTTCCCCGTCCTGCAAAAATTCCTGCTTTTCTGGGAAAAAGAGCTGGAGGGGCGTCTGTTTTCCGTGAAAATCGCTTCTTGCGAGATCGTCACGCCTTCGGAAATGCGTTTCGCGCAGCATATCATCAACATTCACTGACGCTTCCCTTTTCCACGCCTGAAGGCTATAAATAGCGCCTCATTTATCTGTCGTCATTTCAAAACTTCCCTGTATATGGAATGACAGGCTTGCAAAGCAAGCTCGCCGCCCGTGCGGCGCAATATAACGATGAAGAGGCAACATGCGTATCGCCAATCTGATGTTTAGCCGGGGCCTCGGCGGGATCGAGCAGGCATTTCTCGATTACGGCGAGGGGCTGGCGCTGGCGGGGGCGGAAGTGACCGCCTTTACCCATCCCAAAGCGGCGGTCAACCCGGCGGTCGGGGCGATTGGCCTGTCGCACCTGTCGCTTTCCAACATGGGCCAGTGGGATCCCTGCGCCCCGCCTAAACTTGCGACCATGCTGCGCACCGTGCGGGCCGATATCGTCATCGCGCACGGCAACCGGGCCATCGTGCTGGCGAAAAAAGCCGTCGGCGGGCGGATGCCGATTGTCGCCGTGGCGCATAATTACCGCTTCCAGCATCTGGATGGCGTGAATGCGATATTCGCCATCACGGAGCATATGCGGCAGGCGATTTACACAATGGAAGGATATGCGGGCACGCCGGTGTATGTGATTTCCAACATGGTGCGTATCCGGGGAAATTTCGTGCGCGGCGGGCGTAAGACCCCGCCACTGGTCGGCAGTCTTGGCCGGATGGTGCAGAAAAAGGGTTTCGATACGTTTTTGCATGCGCTGGCCGAATTACAGACACGCGGGGTCGTCTTTCAGGCGGTGCTCGGCGGCGGCGGCGAGGAAGAAAAAACGCTCAAACGCACGGCGCGGCGGCTGGGGCTGTACGATGTACTGGAGTTTCCCGGCTGGGTGGACAACGCACAGGCATTACTCGAGAGTATGGATATTTTCTGCCTGCCTTCGCTGCATGAGCCGTTCGGCATCGTTCTGCTTGAGGCGATGGCGGCGAAGCTGCCGGTTGTCTCAACCGATACCGAAGGCCCTTCGGAGATTATCGCCTCACCGCAGCAGGGCATGCTCGTGCCGAAAGATGATCCCATCGCCCTCGCCGATGCGCTGCAAGCCCTGCTGGCGGATGAAGGCATGGCCCGCAATATGGCGGCGGAGGGCTTCCGGCGGGTGCGCGAGCAATACAATATGGAGCGCATCTGCACACAGATGACCGGGCTGCTCGAACAAGCCCGGGAGGCCTTCGTGCCGGTAGAAACGGAGGTGGCATGAGTGCTCCGCGATGGACGGTGTTGCCGCAGCGCCGGGTGATTTGCATCACCGGCAAGGATGCGCCGGGTTTCCTGCAAGGCATTGTCACCGCCGATATAGCGGCGCTCCCGGCGCAACACGCTTGCCTGTCGCTGTTACTCAACGCACAGGGGAAATTCCTCGCCGATTTTTTTATTCTGAGAACCGGGGATGGGTATTTGCTCGATACCGATGCCCGGTTTCACGACACCTTGCTGCAAAAACTGACGCTATACCGCCTGCGGGCGGCGGTGGATATTGTGCCGCAACCGGACAGGCGGGTTTTTGCGGGCTGGGGCGGGAGTGTGGCCGAAGAATTCGGGTTGAGGGAACAGGCAGGCTTCGCCGGGTTTTGGCAGGACTGCCCGGTTTTCGTTGATCCACGCCTTGCGGCGCTTGGGGTGCGGATCATCGCGGATGCCGCTTGGGCCGGTGTGGTAGCGGAGCAGGCGGGCGCGCCGCCGGATAATGTTGCGGGCTATGAAACCCTGTGCCTGAGCCATGGCATCCCGGGCAGCGCCGATGCCATCCCGGAGAAGACGCTGGCGCTGGAGAATGGTTACGATTTCTTCGGGGCGATCAGCTTTACCAAGGGGTGCTATATCGGGCAGGAAGTTACCGCCCGCTCGAAACACCGGGGCCGCTTACGCAAATATCTCTGCCCGGTTGCAGGCGAAAGCGCGTTGCCGCCGCCGGGTACGCCCATCCTTGCCGCAGAAATTGAAATCGGTGAGATGCGCTCGGCATGCGGGCATTTGGGGATGGCGCTGGTGCATGTGGAACGGCTGGAGCAGATAAGGGCGGAAGGCAACCCGATCTTAACTAACAATATCCTGTTAGATATCGAAATTCCCAAATGGGCCATTCAAAAATAAGGCATTTACTTCAATTGTCACAAAACCTTCATAAATCTTTTTGAGGTTGGGCGATATAATGATCCTGTCTGTCTGATCAGCCCGGAGATAAAGATGGCCACACCCGCTATTAGCCAGTTATGTGCAATGACGGAAAACCTTGCCGCTTACCATAATGGAGCGGGGATGCGCTTCGGTGTAGCCAAAACGACTTACGATAGCTGGTCGCCGGATCAAAAAGCCGAGCAACTGGCAAAATTTCAGGCAGCCCTCATGACGGCGCGGATCTATACGGGCTATAGCCAGCCGGATTTCGTGACGCTGGCGAGGACGCTCACCGAAAAAGATGAGTTGCGCGAAACGGGGCTTGCCGCCTATGAAAAGATACAGCGGGCGGGAATGGACATCCATCAGGAGCTGACTTCGCTGCCGCCGCAAGCGCAAGCTCTGTTTAACTCGCGTTTGCGTCACTATGAAAATCAGCCTTCGTTTTTAGCTTCGGGGCAACAGGATCAGCCCGTCAGTGGTGAGCATCCGGGAAATCTCTCCGCCCCGGCCCCTAATTTCGTGCTGGTCGGTGAGCCGTCCCACGGCAGTCACCGCGCCTGATACCCCTCTTATAGCCGATTCACTTGTGCGTAAGCACAAACTTGATCAGCTATAAAAATCCTCCACACGAAGCATGCAGGTTTTATCGGCGGGCAGGGGTAGCGCCCGCTGGCCGCCGGTGGTCATCACGACGATGCCCTTGCTGCGGATACGGCTTTCAATCAGCCCGCCAAACAGCGACAAGCCTTCCTCATCCAGCCCGGCTTCAGGTTCGTCGAGCAGCCAGAGCGGGGCGGGGCGCAGCAACAGGCGGGCCATTGCCAGCAGGCGTTGCTGGCTAATGCTAAGTTCACGGCAGGGTATCTCCAGCAAGGGGGTGAATTTCAGGTATTGCGCCGTGGCGGGCAGCAGGGCAGGCTCTCCCTGACGCGCCATGCGCAACAGGTTTTTCTTTACGCTTAAATTGGGCTTCAGGCGGTTCTCTCGTTCGAGAAAGAGCATGGCTTGCTGGTAATCCCTCGCATTGCGAATGGGTGCGCCCTGCCAGCATACTTCACCGGCAGCGGGTTTGCGAAAACCGGCGAATATTTCCAGCAGCCGGGTTTTTATCTCCCGGCATTCACCCGGCAACACCATCACCGATTCCGGGGGCAGGCAGAATCCAAGCCCCATGATCGCAGGATGGCGTTGTGGCCCGAGGATGATGTTTTCACAAATAAGCACAGGCATCCTTTTCGCAGAAAATATGCAGGGTACGGCAGGTATCTCTATGACGTTTATACAACACTGATACCACAAAAAGCGATGTTTTGCTTTGCCGTGCGGCTATTAGTAATCTTTTAACGGGTGTTTGCTTAACGTGAAGGTGTATTTTACCGTATGGTGCATTTCTGATACGCTAGATACGGATATAGCCGATTTCTTTTATGTCACTACATAAAGAAATCGGCTATCGCCCGCGGCCGCGGGCGCGCCGCCTCACAGCATCCACCTGTGGGATGCTGTGTCATAAAAGAGTTCAGCATCCACCTGTGGGATGCTGTGTCATAAAAGAGTTCAGCATCCACCTGTGGGATGCTGTGTCTTATAAAGATGAGCATCCCACAGGTGGATGCTCATGCGGCGCACTACCTTTATGCGCAAGCATAAAGTTAATTAGCTATATGTTCATTTTAACCGGGGGAATCCCATGACCGCCAGCAGTCTCGACAGTTTCAACTGCAAATCCACGCTTACCGCCAAGGGTAAGACCTATACCTATTATTCCTTGCCGAAAGCCGCGAAAGCACTCGGTATCGCGCTGGAGAAGCTGCCGTTTTCGCTAAAAATTCTCTTTGAGAACCTGCTGCGGTTTGAGGACGGGCAATCGGTAAAGAGAGAAGATATCGAAGCGTTCCGCGACTGGCTGGCCAAAGGCTCCAACCCGCGTGAGATTGCCTATCGCCCGGCCCGCGTACTGATGCAGGATTTCACCGGCGTGCCCGCCGTAGTTGATCTGGCCGCGATGCGCGACGCCGCCGCCCGCAAGTCCGGCCGACCCGAGGTCATCAACCCGCTATGCCCGGTTGATCTGGTGATTGACCACTCGGTGCAGGTGGACTCATACGCCACGCCTGAATCCTTTGCGAAGAATGTGGAACTGGAGATGCAGCGCAATCTGGAGCGCTATGCGTTTTTGCGCTGGGGCCAGCAGGCGTTCAATAATTTCCGCGTCGTGCCGCCGGGAACCGGCATTTGCCATCAGGTGAATCTCGAAGCGCTGGCGCAGGTCGTCTGGACGAAGGAGGAGGGGGGCGAAACGGTGGCCTATCCCGATACGCTGGTCGGCACGGACAGCCACACCACGATGATTAACGGCCTTGGCGTGCTGGGCTGGGGCGTCGGCGGGATTGAGGCTGAGGCGGCCATGCTGGGCCAGCCGGTTTCCATGCTGATCCCGGATGTGGTTGGCTTTAAACTGACCGGCAAGCTGAAGGAGGGCATCACGGCGACCGATCTGGTGCTGACCGTCACCCATATGTTGCGCAAGCGCGGCGTGGTCGGCAAATTCGTGGAATTTTACGGCGCGGGACTGGGTGAAATGTCGCTGGCCGACCGGGCGACGATCGCCAATATGGCGCCTGAATACGGCGCTACATGCGGGATTTTCCCGGTTGACGGCGAAACGGTGCGCTACCTGCATCTGACGGCGCGGGATGAAGACCGCATCGCGCTGGTGGAGGAATACGCCAAGGCACAGGGTATGTGGCGTGACGGCGACGGCTCGCAGGTGATCTATTCCGACACGATGGAATTGGATATGTCGAGCGTCGAGCCGAGCCTTGCCGGGCCGAAGCGTCCGCAGGATCAGATTTATCTCTCTAAAGCGGCTACCTCCTTCAGCGATTCCTTTGATTCGCTCAACGCCGGGAATACGCCCGCCGATAAGCGTGTGCCGGTTGCCGGGAAATCCTACGATCTCGGGCATGGCGACGTGGTGATCGCGGCGATTACGAGTTGCACCAATACCTCCAACCCGAGCGTGCTGATCGCCGCCGGTCTGGTGGCCCGCAAGGCCCGCGAGAAGGGGCTGAAAGTCAAGCCGTGGGTAAAAACCTCGCTGGCTCCCGGCTCCAAGGTCGTCACCGAATATCTGGAGAAATCGGGGCTGCAAAACGATCTTGACGCGATGGGCTTTAATCTTGTGGGTTATGGTTGCACCACTTGTATCGGTAATTCCGGGCCTTTGCTGGATCCGATTGAGCAAAGCATCAAGGACAACAAGCTGGTCGTCTGCTCGGTGCTCTCCGGCAACCGTAATTTCGAGGGGCGCGTCCATCAGCAGGTCAAGGCGAATTACCTCGCTTCGCCGCCGCTGGTCGTCGCCTATGCGCTGGCCGGTTCGCTCAACGTGGATATTACCAAAGAGCCGCTTGGCCATGATGAATCCGGCAAGCCGGTGTATCTGAAGGATATATGGCCATCAAACAAGGAAGTGAGTAAAACGCTGGAATCCTGCGTTACCCGTGAGATGTTCAGGTCTAAATACGCCGATGTGTTCAGCGGTGATGATATGTGGAAGGCGATTAAAACCGCCAGCGGCAAAACCTATAGCTGGGATAATACCAGCACCTATGTGCAGCATCCGCCGTTCTTCGCCGATGCCGTTGTGGGCAAGGCGGCCAATATTGAGGGGGCGCGGGTTCTGGCGGTGCTCGGGGATTCGATCACGACCGACCATATCTCTCCGGCGGGCAGTATCGCGGCAGCCAGCCCGGCGGCGAAATATCTGGAAGGGCATGGCGTTGATAAAAAAGACTTCAACTCCTACGGCTCGCGCCGGGGCAACCATGAGGTGATGATGCGTGGCACATTCGCCAATATCCGTATCAAAAACGAAATGTTGCCGGGAACCGAAGGCGGAGTCACCCGATATGTTCCTTCAGGCGAGCAGATGCCGATTTACGACGCGGCAATGCGCTATCAGGCCGAGGGGACGCCGCTGGTAATCTTCGCGGGCAAGGAATACGGAACCGGCTCCTCACGCGACTGGGCGGCCAAGGGCACGCGCCTGCTCGGCGTCAAGGCGGTGATCGCCGAGAGCTTCGAGCGTATTCACCGCTCCAATCTGGTGGGGATGGGCATGCTACCGCTCCAGTTCAAGGATGGGGCGACGCGCCGGAGCCTGAAGCTGACCGGCGAGGAAACCATTGCCTTGCGCGGTCTGGCGGGGGGTATCCGCCCCGGCATGGATGTCGAATGCGTCATTACCCGCATGGACGGCTCACAGGAAAAAACAACGCTGCTTTGCCGGATTGATACGATTGACGAGTTGCATTACTATACCGATGGTGGAATCCTGCAATATGTCATGGGTAATTTGACAAAAGCGGCTTAGGTCAATACCCTGTAGCCAAATGAATGGGAATGAGGTAGGACATAGCTCTGTCATAGCCGTCCCCTGAGGGAGGCCGTGACGTTGCTGCATACAGGAAAGATTATGGTTGATATCGAACATAACGAAGATAAATACGATCCCGACAGTATCTCCCGCATCATCATGCTGGTATACGGCACGATGGAGCATGGCGGGCCGTTTTGGTGCTACGTCGCGGTCAAGCCGAGCATGTACGACCGCTTCAAGGACGCCGAAGCCAAAGGCACGCTCGATCTCTATAATTTCGACGAGTACGGGGAGATTATCGTCTCCGCCGAGGGTGAAACCCCACCGGATGAAGTCACCGTCAAGGTTGCGGAAATGTATAACACCGACCCGGCCAAATTCTTTCAGCCGGTTGATCCTAAACAAGCCATCGCCGAGAAAATCGCCGAACTCAAGCGCCGCGACGAGGCGGAGTGATCGTTATGGCGCTGCGTACCCCACGAGTCGCTTGCCTGATTGCAGGAATTTGTTTGGCCGTTGTGACAACGGGTTGTGATAAAAAACCCGCTGAGTCTGCCGCCGTGCCCGTTGCCACCGCGAACACCGCTCCGCCCGCGTCACCGCAACCTCAGGAAGCACCGCAACCGGTCGGGCCTGCCGAACAACTGGCGCTGCGTGCCTTGCCGCCCATTGAGGATATTCGCCTGCAAAACGGGGTAGTGAATTACAGCGATGCGGCAAAGGCATGGTGGATCACGCGGCAATGCAAGTTTACCGAACCCGAGTTGTATAGGGATTTCGAGCATCGTTTAGCTGATTTCACCTTCCTGATGGACACGTTGTTTCAGGCGGAATTTCAGATATCCCGTGAGCAGGCGAATCAATATTCCCAGAAAATTCAGATGTATGCCTTGCAGGATATGAGCGCCAATCAGTTTTATGGTTGTGGCGACAAGGCCAGAGAATTATGGCTGACCGGATATCACAAAACTCGGCGCGTGACGGAAAATATCGTTATCACCCCCGCACCGCAGGGCAATTACCGCTGACAGACATTTTGGAAATACTATAAAACTCGTCAATTGCGACCCTGAGCGTAGCGAAGGGGAAGGGTCGCAATGACGAGTTTTTAGAGATGCTCTAGAAGCGATAGCTGATCCCGGTCCCGAAAATCCACGGATCCAGTTCAATATCGCCATGAATAGCGCCGTCGTTCCAGTCGCCGTCGGCGTCAAGAAAAAGCTTTTTTACGTCAATGTTCCAGCCCCATCTCCCCTGAAGCGGAACATCCACCCCGGCCTGAAGAGCGTAGCCGAAATCATTGTCCAGCTTGAGAGATTGCTGGGAACCCGGGTCTTCGTTGTAATAGATCGTGTAATTGATCCCCGCACCCAGATAGGGTTTGAATGTATCAAATTGCGTAAAATGGTATTGCAGGGTCAGCGTAGGCGGCAATACCCACGCCGAGCCGACATCAACCGTCCCAACGGCGGTATTACGCGCTTTGGCATCGTGCTTTGATGTGGCAAGGATCAGTTCCGCTGCAATATTATCGGTAAAGAAATAGGTGAAGTCCAACTCCGGCACGACCTCATCGGTAAAATCGGCCTCGCCGCCAATGGCTGAGATCGTGCTGTCCTCATCGGGTACGATGGCGATGGCGCGTGCCCGTACCATCCATGAACCCGCATTGTCACCCTCAGTTGCCCATGCTGGAGCTGAAATCGCCAGCATAGCCAGCGTTGCTGCAAAAGTTTTGTGCATGCCTTTATCTCCCTTTGAGTTCTGCCTATTGGTAATCGCTCTCGAATTGCTTGACGAATATCAAGTTTCGCAAGCAATCGCTTCAGCTTGAGCCAGTCAGGTAAAAAAAAGGTTATATGCAGAAAAAATGCGTATAATCGGTCAAAATTGTACCGACTGTGTGTTTATCATCTCACGGTTGTGCACGTGGCCGGTATGTGGGGAGAGTTGTAACGCACTGCTTTTACTGACATATGCACAGATAAAAGGCAAGCGGAGTTCGTGAGTAATCAGGTATTGCTTTGACAATCTAAACCCCTACACCCTCGGCATGGCGGCTCCGGCGGGGGACAGGCGGCCCATCGCCGGTTTGGCGACCGGCTCGGGAATCTCCGCGTAAACCTGCTTTTCGATTTCCATGAGAATCACCCCCCCGGCGGCGGGCAGGAGCAGCCGCCCGATAAAATCCGTGATGCGCGATATTTTCAGCACCCAGCGCCAGGGCAGGGGGGCGAGGAATACCGCCGTGGTATGGCCGGTGATGGTAAATCCCTTTTCGCGCACCCGCGCCGCCAGTTGGGCGATGCTGTAGGGCTGGCCGCAGCCGAATGGCGTGCTGGCGGTCTGCGCCCAGACGCCGCGCCGGTTGGGAACCAGCAACAACGCTCGCCCGCCGGGAACTAAAATACGGCGGATTTCCTCCAGTGCTTGCCCGGGATGGCGGGTATGCTCGAGCATATGCGCGATGAGCACGCGGTTGAAGGAGGCATCCGGCAGGGGGAGCGCCAGTTCACTGATGAGTACGGTACGGTTAGGCCCGGCGGCAGGCCAGTAAACCGCGCCCTGCGTGCCCGGCATCAGGGGCAATATCTGGGCGGGATTTTCGGTCAGCGGCTCGATAAACGGCAGGGTAAAGCCGATCCCGGCGATGGTATCGCTGCCAAGCCCCGGCCACAGGCGACGGATGGCGGCCATCATATAGCGCCAGGATTGCCGCCCGAGCGGGGTGGCGTAAAACTGGCGCAGCGAAACAATATCAACGGTAAACATCCGGCCAGTATAGCACTTGCCAGTTCGCTGCAAAGGCTTATAGTGTTTTCTAATGGATTGCTACTTTGTCACCCTTCGCCTCGTGTAGGCGTACTACACGTCGGCTCGGGTTTCGCCTATCAATCTCATTAGAAAACACGATATTCTACGCGCCATGTTGGCAATCCCTCTTAGCAACGTTGATCATGGCCTGCCCGATCCGTCCGCCGTGCGACGCGATTTCTCGAAAGCGGCAACGGTTTACGATACGCATGCGGCGTTGCAGCGCACGGTATTGCGCCGTGCTCATGCGCTGGCGCGGGCGCATTTCGGGCAAGGCGGGCGGGTGCTCGATCTGGGCTGCGGCACGGGCTACCTTGCCCGGCTGCATGCCGCGTGCGGGGATGACTGGCGACTGGTGCAACTCGACAGCGCTGAGGGCATGGCACGGGTCGCCGCCTCTGCCGATGCGCCTGCGCTCTGCGCCGATGCGCTCGCCCTGCCGTTTCCCGCTGCCGCGTTCGACGGGGTGATTTCTTCGCTGTGCCTGCAATGGGTGGGCGATACGGCGCGGGCGCTTGGGGAAATACACCGTATCCTGTGCCCCGGCGGCAAAGCGGTGCTGACGACGCTCGGGCCGGATACGCTCGGTGAATTGCGCGAAGCTTACCGGCGGCTGGGGGCGCATCCTCATGTGCTCGACTTCAGGCCGCTACACAGGTATATCGGGCAGGCGGCGCAAGCCGGATTGCGGATACGGCTGCATGAAGCGACGCACCATGTCATCGAGGCGTCGGATGTGCTGTCACTGCTGCGCACTATCCGGGGACTGGGGGCACGTTATAAAAACGCTGCGCCATCGGTTTCCCTGCGCCGCGTAATGGCCGCCTATCCCGGTGCGGATGAGAGCGGGGCGTACGCCACGTTTGAAGTCTATACATTGCTGCTGGAAAAACCGGATGCCTGAGGTGAACACGAAAATATCCGATGCCTTCCCCGATTCGGGTGTGCCGCAGCGCGAGGCGGCCAATCCGGGGTATTCGGTCTGGGTGGCGGCGAGCGCCGGTTCCGGCAAAACCCGGGTGCTGACGGAGCGCGTATTGCGCCTGTTGCTCAAAGGCGTGCCGCCCTCGCATATTCTTTGCATCACCTATACTAAAGCGGCGGCGGCTGAGATGCAAAACCGCCTGCATGCGCGCCTTGCCGCATGGGTGGCCATGCCCGAGAAAGAGTTGGTGGAAGCGCTGCAAGACCTGACCGGCGAAGTGCCGCATGCCCGGGCGCTAGAGCGTGCCCGCCAGCTTTTCGCATTGCTTCTGGAGGATTCGCCGGGGGTGCGCATCCAGACCATCCATGCGTTTTGCAATGCGCTGCTGGCGCGGTTTCCCTTCGAGGCGGGCGTGCCGCCGCATTTTACGCTGCTTGATGAGCCTATGGCCTCCGAGTTACTGCGCGACGCCGCGCATGGCCTGCTGACGGATGCGCATGGGCCGCATCTGACGCAGGCGCTGACGCTGCTGGCCGGTGAGCTGGATGAACAGCGATTTGGCAAACTACTGGATGCGCTGATTAAAAAACGCCGGTCGCTGGAGCCGGTATGGCTGACGCCGGGAGGGCCGGATGCGGCCATCCGCCGGATTTATACGGCGCTGGGAGTGAAGCCGGAGGACAGTGAGGAAGCATTGTGGCAGGCGCATTTTACGCCCGATGAGCGGCGTTTGCGCCTGTTGCGGGCGGCGAAAATACTGGTGGGGCTGGAGAAGGTAACCGACCGGAACCTTGGGGAGGCAATACGGGAAAGCATTGCCGTGCCGCCGGAGGGAATGCAGGTTTTTGACGCCTATTGCAGTGCCTATCTGGCAGGAGAAGGGCATGTAAGAAAACGACTATTTACTAAGGATGTGATTGCCTTTTATCCCGAAGCCGCCGAATTATTGCAGGAGGAAGCCAACCGCGTTATGGCGCTGCGCGAGCAGGTGCGCGCCATTCGCACCGCCGCCATCAGCGCCGCGATGCTGCGCCTTGCCGGAGCGCTGTTTGAACGTTACGCCGCGCTCAGGCGCCGCAAGGGCATGCTCGATTACGACGATCTGATTCTCCATGCCACGCGCCTGTTGCATAGCAGCGTATCAATGGACTGGGTGCTTTATAAACTCGATGGCGGGATTGATCATGTGCTGATTGATGAAGCACAGGATAACAGTCATGAGCAATGGGAGTTGACCAGCGCCCTGTGCGCGGAGTTTTTCGCCGGGCAGGGCAGGCGTGAATCACAACCGAGCCTGTTTGCCGTCGGCGATGAGAAGCAATCCATCTACCGGTTTCAGGGGGCCGCTCCGGAAGCGTTCGATCGCTTTCGCCGCAAATTCGCTGCGGCGGCGGAGGAGGCCGGGCATCCCTTCCGCGAGATCGGGCTGGACGTATCGTTTCGCTCGACGCCCGCCGTGCTGGCGCTGGTGGATGCGGTGTTCTCCGGCCCGGCGCGTGACGGGCTGGGGGAGCGGGAAGGGCCGGTTCGCCATTACCCGTTTCGCGCAAACAGGCCGGGGCGGGTCGAGCTATGGCCGCTAATTTCCGTCGAAAAGAAGGAAAAGCATGAGACATGGCTGTTGCCCGACATGCCGCGCCGGAGAAAATCCGCCGATGCGTTACTGGCTCAAACTATCGCCGCGACGCTGGCAAAATGGTTTGCCGAAGGGCGCGAGTTGCCCGCCCGCCAACGGCCCGTGCGCCCCGGCGACGTGATGATCCTCGTGCGCACGCGCTCGAAACTGGTCGGGCATTTGCTGCGCCGGTTACGCGAGCATGGCGTGCCGGTCGCCGGGCTGGATCGCATGAAGCTTACAGAGCATATCGCCGTGCAGGATTTGCTGGCGCTGGTGGCATTTCTGCTGTTGCCCGAGGATGATCTTTCACTTGCCGCGTTGCTGAAATCGCCGCTATACGGCCTCGATGATGACGATCTCTTTGTTCTGTGCAATGACCGGGGTGAAGCCTCGCTCCGGGAGCGGCTTAACGCCCGTGCTTCCTCCTGCCCGCGTTGCGCCGCCGCCGCACAGGAGTTAAAAGCGCTGCTGGGCGCGGCGGATTACCTCTCACCCTACGCCATATTCGCCGAATTGCTCTACCGGCGCGATGGCCGCCGCCGTTTCCTCGCCCGGCTCGGGGAAGACGCCGCCGAGGCGCTGGCGCTGTTTCTCGATGAAGCGCGGCGCTACGAGGAAAGCCATACACCCTCGCTTCAGGGTTTTCTGCAATGGTTTGGCGAGGGGGAGGCCATGATCAAGCGCGATATGGAGCAGGCGGGCGGCAAGGTGCGGATCATGACCGTGCACGGGGCCAAGGGGCTTGAAGCGCCGGTCGTCTTTCTGCCCGATACGGCGACGCTGCCAAAGAAGGGGAGGCTGGACGACAATATCCTGTCGCTGGACGGGGAGGGGGCGCCCGCCGCCCTGTTTTCGCCGCGCAAAGAGGAAATGCCTGCTCTGCTGCTGGCGTTGCTGGAGCAGGAGGATGCCGCCCGCACCCGCGAATATCATCGCCAGCTTTACGTTGCCATGACCCGCGCCGAAGATGAATTGTATATCTGCGGCTATCAGGGAGAAATAAACATTCCAAAAACCTGCTGGTATCGGCTGGTTGAGGAGGGTATGCGCACCCTGCCGGGATGTGAAGAAGTGCAGGCGGAAGGGCTGACGGAAGGCGTATTATGGCGCTACATTAATCCGGGCGAAGGCGAGAAGGAGGAGGAGCGGCAAAAAAGCGACACTCCGTTGTCACCCTTGCCGGATTATTTCCTGCATCCGGTTGCGGCGGTTGCGCCTGCGCCGCAAGACGAGCCGGAAATACCGCCTTTGCCGGGAGATACGTCCCGCATTCGTCAGGTCAGGCGGGGGGAGATGATCCACCGGCTGCTGCAATTACTGCCCGCTTTGCCTGCCGGGGAGCGCGAGGCGGCGGCGATGCGCTATCTGGCGCTGCATACCTCCCGCCATTTCAGTGAAACTATGCGCGGCGATATGGTAGCAGAAGCAATGAAGATACTGAATCACCCGGATTTTTCCTCTTTGTTCGGCCCCGGATCGCGGGCTGAGGTTCCGCTGGCGGCAAAAAGCGGGAATAGCACGCTTCTGCGGCGCATTGACCGGCTGGTGATCACCGATGACGAGGTGCATATCATTGATTTCAAAACCGATTCTCTGCCGCCTGACGGTGAGCCGCCCGCTGCTTATGTGCGTCAGATGGCTATGTATCGCCAACTGGTCGCCGGTCTCTATCCAAACCGCCGGATTCGGGCCTCATTGCTTTACACGGCAGGCCCGATGCTCTATGAAATGCCGTTTTAAATTTGCCTCAAACCAGTATTCGTGTTAATATTTGTAACAATTTCTGTTTAATGGGTAAGTATAGCGTATGCGTCATCCCTTTCGGGTTTCCGGTCGTTTTCGCGCCGATGAAAAAGGCGCGACGCTGATAGAATTCGCTTTTTTGCTTCCTGTGCTGGTGCTGATGGTGTTTGGTATCGTGGAGTTTTCGCTCTTTATGTTTGCCAGCGGCATTATCGAAAACGCGACTGCAACAGCGTCCCGGCTGGGCCAGACCGGCGACAACTACAGCGGTTCCACGACGGCTGACGACAACTCCGATCCTAATAAATGCCGCTCGCAGTATATCCGCGATAAGATTCGCGAATTGTCACTGGGCGTCATTGATCCTACCGCCGTGCAAATCGAAACCTCGATTTTTACCAATTTTGAGGATAGCAATCCGCCGAACGGTTCCGAATCGGAGACGAGCGGTTTCGGCACGAAAGGGGTAGCCGTGCTCTATGTGGTCAGCTATCCTTGGGAACTGAATACGCCGCTGATTGCCACTCTTTTTGGCAAGGAAATTGTGACTATTACTTCTTCGGTTGTGGTACAAAATGAGAATTTCAGCAATACGCCTTGTTGAGTGTGGATGGAATATGAGACAGAAAAAAATAACATCGCAGCATATTAAGACCCCGCGTTTCGTGCGAAACGATAGTGGTTTGGCATTTATCGAATTTGCCCTGATTCTGCCCTTGCTGCTGCTGTTTTTTCTGGGCGCGGTTGAACTGACACGGTATATTCTGGTCAATCAGAAAGCCGATAAAGCCGCAGGTTCGCTGGCTAATTTGCTGTCAGCCGTCGCCGATCCCGAACCCGGCGACGCCGCGAAGCTGGATGGCGCGCTGGATGCGCTGATGAGTCCCTATAATCTGACTACGGCAGGAGCGGTTATCAGCAGAATTACCAAGGAAACGGATGATACTCCGGCTAAAATCGTCTGGCAGCACAAAATCGGGGCAGGCGGAACCAGCCGGATTGGCAGCGCCGGCAGCGATGCGGATATAGGAAGTCTGGCCATTTCGGCTGGAGCCGGTGTGATGGGGGTTGAATTCTTTTATACCTACGATGCGATTCTCGGGAATTTTAAAATTCATGGGGTTGACTCGATTTTCCCGTTTAACGGCTCTCCGATTTACCACGCGGCGTTCTACCAGTTACGCCAAAAAACCTTTAAACTTCCGAACACGCCACTGGATATTCCGAATATTACGGATAATGTTTCCTGTTGCGGCCCGGATTGTGACACTAACCCGAAACCGGCGTGCGAATGCACGAATACCTGCCCGAAACCACCGGCTCCGCCGCCAGCGCCAAAGCCCCCGGCTCCACCGGCTCCGCCAAAGCCACCGGCTCCGCCTCCACCGCCAAAGCCACCGGCTCCGCCGCCGCCGCCGCCTCCGCCAAAGCCGGTAATTATCGGGGGCTGATCTTTAACGACCACTATTTGAGAGTTTCATCATGCGACGCTGTTTATCACTCTTGACCGGCCTGAGAAAACAGGAAGAGGGAGGGATTATTATCTTTCTCGCCTTCGGGTTGGTTATGCTGATTATCTGTATTGGCGCAGCCATTGATATGGGACGTGCCTTCATGGTGAAGTCCCGTGCGGTTGCGGCGATGGACGCGGCAGTGCTTGCCGCCGGCTCTGAAGCAGGAAGCGCCACAGCTTCCGAACTGGACGCGCTGGCAAAAAGTTATTTTGAGGCCAACTATCCTAAAAACTATCTCGGATCTGCCATCAGGGATTTCAGTATTCACTATAATCCTGCGGATCAGACGGTATTCGGCTCAATAGATGTGTCCATGCCGACGATATTCGGCCATGCAATGTTTCTCAACGTTCCGGAAATCGACATGGCGGCGCGGACGCAGGTAACGCGTCTGGGAAGCGATAAAACCGTGGAGATTGCGCTGGCGCTCGATCATAGCCCGTCCATGTGTGATCCGAATGATACCAACGGTATCCCGGAATACCAGAATCCACCCTGCACCTTCTACAATGAAATGACGGGAGCGGTGAAGAAGATGGTTGAGGAGGTAGAGAGTCGCAGTTCGGTCGGGCGTGTATTTTACGCCGCTGTTCCTTTCGAGCAAAACGTCAAACTGCCAAACGGCACGATTCTCGGCAATCGTCTGGACTCCAAGTTTTTTGATCCGAATAATGTGGTGCGCGTTTCGGATAATCCGTTAACCATGAGTTTGGATCAGGACGGGATGAAAATATACAATGCGCTTAAAAACAGGATTCCTGACGTGCGGGGGGAAACCTATACCAACCTTGGTACGGTCGGGGCGTGGATGGCATTGCGGCCTGAGGACAAGGATGCTTTCACGCATCAGGTGGTTGAGCCGCCGATCCCCGGCGACTTTAGTGATAAATCTACTCTGAAGATCATGGTGTTGCTGACCGATGGCGATAACATGAAACTTGATGCTTCCGATCCGAATAACCCGAAAATGGCGCCTAACCCCGATGCCGACGACAAGCAGCGCCTGTTTTGCGAGGATGCCAAGAAACAGCGTATCTTTATTATGTCAATCGTCTACGGGGATAGCCCCAGCAGTACGATTCGGGATATTTTTCAGGAATGCGCCAGCGAACCGGCGTATTACTTCGAGGCGCGCAAAGGCGATGCTTCCATCGTCACGGCCTTCCAGAAGGTAGCCGATGCGATTTTGAACCTGCAAATCACCAAATAATACCATTTCACGATCAATGAAGTATTGATCGCGATTACGCGCCATAAGGCGCGGCGCATGGTCGTGCTTGCCAATTCACTTTCCATGATACGCGATAAGATAAGTGAATTGGTATAACAGACGATGCGAATTTCCGTTGTGGCGTTGCAGCATTGCCATAGCAGGGGTTTTTTGCGCGTATATCGCTGCCGATTAATGGTTTTTCAACCGATTGCCGGTATACCAAAAGCTAGTATAAGGCTAGCGATTCTCTGGCGGCGTCATGAAAAGTATCTTCGGTATAGTGTTTGTTTTCGGGTGTGTGGTCGCCGGTTACCTCATGCACCACGGCAAGCTGGCGGTGCTCTGGCAGCCTAACGAGATCGTTATTATCTTCGGTGCGGCGGTTGGCGCGTTCATTCTGGGTACGCCGGGGCCGTTCATCAAGGATGTGTGCAAGAGCATCAAGAAGCTGCTCAAGGGTTCCCCGTACAAAAAGAAGGATTACCTCGAATTGCTGGTGATGCTTTACGCCACCTTCAAGACCATGCGCAGCAAAGGCATGCTGGAGATGGAATCCCACGTTGAAAATCCGCATGGCAGTTCGCTGTTTAACAGCGCCCCTAAATTCGCCAAAAACCATCATGCGGTGGATTTTTTCTGCGATTATCTGCGTATTATGACGATGGGGATTGAGGATTATTATACGATGGAAGACCTGATGGAGCGGGAAATCTCCGTCCATCGCAAGCACGGCCAGCATATTGAACACCTGATCGTCAATATGGCTGACGGGATGCCGGCACTGGGTATTGTCGCAGCGGTTCTGGGGGTGATTACCACGATGGGCAGTATTTCCGAGCCGCCGGAGATTCTCGGCGGGCTGATCGGTGCGGCGCTGGTTGGAACCTTTCTTGGCGTATTACTGTCTTACGGGATTTTCGCGCCGATCGGGCGGTATGTCGGTGAGCAATATGCAGCTGAGGTCAACTACATGGATTGCGTCAAGAACGGATTGCTGGCGCATCTGAAGGGGAATGCACCGGCGGTTTCCGTTGAGTTTGCCCGTACGGCGCTGGAAGAGCACGTCAAGCCCGCCTTCGCGGATGTTGAGCAGGCTTGCTCAAGCGTAAGTATCGGGTAGTCATGGCCGAAGTCAATCAGACCATCATCATCAAGAAGATCAACAAGGTCGAAGGTGGCGCGCATGGCGGCGCGTGGAAAGTCGCCTATGCCGATTTCGTCACCGCCATGATGGCGTTTTTCCTTCTGATGTGGCTGCTTTCGACTTCCAGCGAGGAAACGCTGGACGGGCTGGCCGATTATTTCACGCCGGTTTTCGGGGTGAAAGACCATGCCGGTATCGGGTTTCAGGGTGGTGAAGCGCCGATGGAGGACGGCACGAAAAAGGACGACCTGACGCCGCCGGGGCTGGTTCCGGGTAACGTCCCGCAGGGGCCGACGCCGGAGAATCCGGAAAAAGATGCGATGATCGAGTCCGACAAGGATGCCAAGCTGTTCGAGAAAGCCGAGGAAGCCATCAAGAAAGCGTTCGAGTCGGATCCCAATCTTAACGAGTTGAGCGATAACATTATCGTCGAGCAGACGCCGGAGGGTCTGAAGATCGAGGTCATTGACTCCAACAAGAATGAAATGTTCGTACCCGGCGGCTCGGAACTTACCGAGTTTGGCCGCCGTATCCTCGACGCCATGAAAGTGGTGATTGATAAAATGCCAAATTTCATTTCCTTAACCGGCCATACCGATGCTGCCCCCTATCTGGCGCGCAAAGGGTATGGCAACTGGGAGCTTTCCTCGGATCGTGCGCTCTCTGCCCGTCGCTACCTGATCTCAAAGGGTATGGAACTGGAGCGTGTCGCCAAGATTGTCGGGCGGGCGGATCGTGAGCTGTTGCTGCCCGCCGAGCCTAAATCCCCAAATAACCGCCGGATTACGATTATTCTGCTGCGCGGCTCGCATCTGTCCATGCCGGAGTCTTTCATACCTGCCGGGCGGCAGGAACTTTCCGTACCCAAAGTCAGCAACCCGGCGACGCGGCAGGATACAGTCAAGGATTTCCAGAAACGTCATCTGGTGCCGAAAGCGGCGCCAAGCACCCTGAGCAAACCGGAGCGTAACCCGGCGTGGAACGATCCGGCTTTCATGAATGAAGGGGGCGATACGCTGGAGAAGGAACGTGCTGCGCCTGCGCCCGTGGAAGATAAGAAGCCGTAAGATGGAGATGCCCGTTACTACCGCCTGAAGGCGGTAGTAATTGATTTGACAGCCCCCCCATGCCTGAGGCTATAGTCCGGGCGCATTTAAGCGTTTTTCACCCGATGATGGCGATAATATGGCTGAGGCAGAGCAGATGACTCCTCTGGAGAATTCGTCTTCAGGGCATGATGGGAATATCCTGTCCGAGGCGTTTGTGCGGGAGATCATTGACGCGCTGGATGAAGATGATTTCGAGACCATCCGCCGTCTGGCCACTCCGCTGGTGGCTGAGGACGCCGCTGAACTCCTCAATCAGCTTTCCAGCGCCAACCGGCAGCGGCTGGTGGAAATCCTCGGCGACCGGTTCGACCAGCATATCCTGCCCTACCTGCAACCCGATGTCGGCGATGATGTCATTCATGCGCTGGGGATGGAGAAAGCGGCTGAAGCCGTTGCGCAGCTCGAAAGCGACGACGCGCTTTATGTCATTAAGGATCTGCCCGAGGAGGAGCGGCAGGAGATTCTC
>JAKFYP010000028.1 GCA_021730835.1 Alphaproteobacteria bacterium | reverse complement strand
AGGTGCAAAAATACAAAGTATCTGTATCCGGGAAATCCGAAGAATCGCAGCTATTGCTTTGAGGACGGGAAATTGCATCCTTTCGTCCTTACCGCCTGCGCTTTCGGTAAATTCCCGCAATATTTCATCCAGCCGCTGTTGAAATCAGGCAATACGGAAGATCATCGCCTGTTGCGGGATGTCATTGACGCGATGGAGCCATACCGGCAGGCACAATTCGCGCATCCGTTCACGCCGGTCGCCCGCCGCGCCGCCACCTTCGATCCGCTTTCACTGGCGGCGGGAGGTGTGCGATGAAACTGGAGGATATTCCCGATGAAAGCAATAAGAGGTTGGCGAAAAAAATATTTCTCGAATTCAGCAAGAGCACTTATGCTGTTAATCCGCAGCTTGGTGAATGGAGGGACATCATCCAGGAAAACAAATGGCTTGCAACCATCGAAGATGATCAGGGTGAAACATTGCTCCATAAAGCGGCCAGTCAACACAGCTCGGCAGGATGCGCCATGCTTCTACAAGAGAGAGCATCGCTTGAAAAAGCAAATGCCGAAGGCAAGACAGCGCTGCATATCGCTGCCGGAAACCAATCGCCTGCCGTCCTCTTTAGGCTTCTTCAGCAAGGCGCATTTCCTCAGGCGCGGGATAACACCGGCTCCACCCCGCTTCACTATGCTACAAGCCATGACTCACGCTGGTTATTAATGATGGCAGGGGCCGATCCGCATGCCAGAAACGATGCTCAGGCATCACCTTATGATCTTGCTGGGAATGCGCTAACTCAAAACGGCATAAATACTGTTATTCTACAGGCAAAAAACAATGCAACCCTCGAGTTTCAAGACTGCAAACTCAACAGAGAAACCCTCTTTGACCAAAAGAATAATCTCACAGAAGATGTTCTGTGGGCCTGCACGGCCGGCGTGTTCGGGCAATATATCAGCGGGCCGTTGCTGCGCTCGGGCCGGCCGGAGGATCGGGCGTTGCTGGCCGAAACGCTCGACGCCCTGCCGCTGGCATGGAAAGGCCGGATGACGCATCAGAATATGCTGCTTGAGCGCGCCATGCGCAACACCACCTTCGATCCGCTTTCACTGGCGGCGGGAGGTGTCGTATGAAACTCAGCGAGTTGCCGGAAGAAGATCGTAAACTGGCGGAGAAATGTTTTCAACACATGGACTTGCCATCTCTCCCTACAGATTCTCCCTTGCATAACCTGCCGGAATTACTCCGCCAACATAGATTCCTTGTAAAAGTAACTGACGACGAGGGAAAAACTCTGCTGCACTGGGCATCCCTAAAAGGCGATGATGCAGCATGCACTGAATTGCTTAAAGGCGGCGCGGATGTGAATGCCCGAGATAACGAGGGAACGACGCCTCTGTACTGGCATTTGCAAGTCTCTACGGCGAAAGCACTGATACGCCCCGATACGCAAATAAACGCGCAGGATCACGATGGCAACACCCTTCTCCACATGGCATTCGAGTCTGGCGCAGTAGGCTTATTACTGCGCCACGGCGCGAACCCGAACATCCAAAACCATGAGGGCAGACTGCCTGCCCAAGGGCATTATACTAACATAGAAATAAAAACCGCAATCAGAGATATAAACAATATCATCAGCAACCAACTGAAAGACCCGTCATATCTCACCAGAAAGCGATTGCTAAATAAGGATAAAGTCACCGATCTGACACAAAATATCTGCGCCTCAGGTTTATTTTACGAGAAACTGTTCCGGCCTCTGCTTAATTCAGGAAATCCGGAAGACCGGCAATTGCTGGATGATGTTTTCCATGCCTTCCCCTCCCAATGGCAGATTCGTTTTACCCATCTCTACACGGTCTTTGCCCGCGAGCAGACCCAAAAAGCCTTCGATCCTATGGCACTGACTTCCGGGAGGGAAAAATGAGACAGGATCAGATCACGGATGACGACATGGCCGATAAGGCCAGAAAGTTGCTCGAGTACGCAACCATTCCGGATTCCAGGTACGATATGGATACCTTATTTCCTCAGGTACTGGCTGAATTCCCGAAATGGCGGGAATTACAGGATGCAGATACGGGCGAGACCCTGCTGCATGTGGCAATGAGAAATGGAAGCGCCAGTATCTGCCACATACTCCTGCCGAAGAATCCGCATATTAACGCGCTGGATGATGAGGACAACACGCCGCTGCATACGGCTGTGAAACGTGGCGTTCCGCATGGCACAACTATCACTGCTTTCGCCAGAGATGCCGACATAGAATTGTGCAAAGAACTGATTAAGGCCGGGGCATGGGTGAATACGGTAAACGATGATGAGAACACCCCCTTTAAAGATGCTATCACTAATAGAAACCCCGGAGATTTACCTGCAATGTTGCTGCGAGCGGGCGCTGATCCGCACCTAAGACCCCTCAATACTGAACATCCCCCATACAAAGAGAGCTTCAACAACGCCATTGATACCGTCACAACGGGTGTAAAGGATGCCTTTGACGGGCAGCAATGCCCTTCGGAAGAAGCCTGTTTCAAGGGTGGCAGGCTAACCGAAAATGTGCTCGGTTCAC
Organism: Alphaproteobacteria bacterium; assembly: GCA_021730835.1. Classification (GTDB taxonomy): domain Bacteria; phylum Pseudomonadota; class Alphaproteobacteria; order Rickettsiales; family UBA998; genus JAKFYP01. Next base: position 16,920 of record JAKFYP010000028.1, on the reverse strand, counting down.
TGGGAACCCGGTTATTTGTCTCCCGCATAGTCAAGCCCCTGCTCAGTGATAATACCGCTCAAAGCGCTGACCGCCTGAGCCACATTATGAGTACGCTGGAGCCATACTGGCAGGCGAAGTTCAGCCATCAATACAGCGTCGCCGCCCGCCGCGCCGCCACCTTCGATCCGCTGTCGCCGGATTCAGGGAGGGCGAGATGAGAATAGACGATATTACCGATCCGGAGGATAAAGAACTGGCAAACCGTTTGAGTGAGTTTGCGGGCACTGGTGTAACACTCTCCAAAGATGAATTGAAAGAGGCGGAGGCCAGCATAGGCCACCACTCATGGTTACTGACGCTTACCGACAACGAAGGCAACACCCTGCTGCACAAGGCGACTGAAACAGAAAACATTAATTTTTGCCGCCTGCTGATCCGGCACGGTGCAAATTCCGATGCACAGAATAACAGCAAAGACACCGCGCTGCATATCGCTGCCAGAAAGCATGCAACCCCGTTATGCGATTTACTACTGAAAAACGACGCCAATCCCAATGCCTCGAATGCTCAGGGAGATACACCGCTCCATGAATGTCAGCTTGTGGGCGTTTGCCGTCTTCTTCTCATGTATGGAGCAGATTCAAACATCAAAAACAACAATCAAGAAAGCCCGAAAGCAGCAAGTAATGGTACATTACTTATGGCCTCGAATAACCTCTTAATTGGATTTAATAATCTGGCCATTAAAAGAATTCCGGTAGAAAATGATCTCATTCAGGGGAACGGAAACTCGACAGACCTTGTTCTGTATGCCTGCGCTCTGGGAAAATTCTGGCAACATATCGGCAAGCCGCTGTTAGAATCCGGTAAGCCCACCGATCGCATGCTGTTTAACAAAGTGATGGAAGTCCTGCCGCCGGCGTGGAAAGCCCGCATGTTTCACCAGAATGCATTTTTGGAAAGAATGTACAGCCTTCAGGCGTTTGACCCAATGGCGCTCAATTCCGCAGAAAGGTGATGTGGCTGGAATATATGGTATAGCCGATTTACTCGTGTGACTACACATCAATCAAACCGGCAATCGCTCGCAACTGCGGGCGCGCCGCCTATGCGGCGCATAGTTTGTGTGTAAGCACAAACTCAATCAGCTATAGTGTTGAGTGAGAGGCCATTCACATAAAGCGCGACGGCGAGCAGTTTCTGCTCAAGCGGCCTGCCACGGCGGGTTTGACGGGTATATTGGCAGCCGCAATCCTTGCACTTATAACGCTGCGCCTCTTTCACAAATCCGCATTTTACCTTGGATTTCGATGCGCATTTTGGACAATCCATGACTTCCTCCGTGGATGAGTTGAGCCGCATCAACCCTACCACAGGACAATAGATTTCCTGATTACCCACAATTCACCGCTTGCCTCTTATTTGTTGCTTTGCGAATAAAAACAGCGGGTTACCACTCCCTCCTTGAGGGGGAGTCGAAGAGCCGAGGATGAAATCCGAAGGCGATTCGGTGGGGGGAAGCTTTACTTATTATCCCCCCACGACTCAGCTACGGCTTTCAGCCTTGCTTCGTCTGCTCCCCCCGCATAGCACCCGCCTGCGGGGTGCTATGCAAAACAATAAAGAAGCATCCCGCAAGCGGATGCTTCAAGGGGGGAGCGAAGTATTGTGGGTAATCAGAATAGATTTTGTATCATTATTCACTTAATGCCCTCATATTTTTTACCCGACACCCCGTAGTTGTCACCCGGTTCAAGGCGTGATAGACCTGTGCGCTTCACGAATGATCCGGGCATCATGAGCGCGAATACACGAAAAAACGGCAAAAAAGGCTTATTTAAGAAGATTCTCATCGCCAATCGCGGGGAGATTGCCTGCCGGATTATCCATACCTGCCGCAAGCTCGGCATCCGTACCGTCGCGGTTTATTCCGAGGCGGATACCAACGCGCTGCACGTCAAGCTGGCCGATGAGGCGATCTATATCGGCCCGTCGCCGTCCTCACAGAGCTACCTCAATGTCGAGGCGATTTTCGGGGCGATTGACCAGAGCGGCGCGCAGGCGGTGCATCCGGGCTATGGGTTTCTCTCCGAGAATGCGGAATTCGCCGCGACGCTGCACAGCCGGGGCGTGACGCTGATCGGCCCGCCGCCCGAAGCGATCCGGCTGATGGGCGATAAGATCGAATCCAAGAAAATCGCCCGCAAGGCCGGGGTGAATGTCGTGCCGGGCGGGCTGGATGCGATTGACAACGAGCGCGACGCCAAAAAAATGGCGCAGAAAATCGGCTATCCGGTGATGATTAAAGCGGCGGCAGGAGGCGGCGGCAAGGGCATGCGCGTGGCCCGCAATGACGGAGAGTTGGCCGAGGGCATGCGGCTGGCCTCCAGCGAGGCGGCGTCGAGTTTCGGCGACAAACGGGTGTTTATCGAGAAATATTTTGAAAATCCGCGCCATATTGAGATTCAAATACTGGCCGATACGCAGGGCAACGTGCTGCATCTGGGCGAGCGGGAATGCTCGATTCAGCGCCGCCACCAGAAGGTGATTGAAGAAGCTCCCAGCACGTTCGTTGATGAATCGCTGAGAAGCCGCATGGGCAGGCAGGCCATCGCACTGGCCAAAAGGGTCGGGTATTATTCGGCGGGAACGGTGGAATTTATCGTCGATGACAAGGCGAATTTCTATTTCCTTGAGATGAATACCCGGCTTCAGGTCGAGCATCGCGTGACCGAGCTGGTGACCGGGCTGGATCTGGTCGAGCAGATGATCCGAATTGCAGCCGGGGAGCCGCTCGGTTTTGAGCAAAAGGACGTGCAGTTCAATGGCTGGGCGTTTGAATCGCGTATTTATGCCGAAGACCCCAAGCGCGGCTTTTTACCCTCGGTGGGCCGCATTACGCGCTACGAGGAGCCGCAGGCCTCGGATAAATTGCTCATTGACTCGGGTATCTATGAGGGCGGCGAGGTCAGTATGTTCTACGACCCGATGGTTGCCAAATTATGCACCCATGCCCCGACACGGGGCGAGGCGATCGAGGAGATGAAATCGGCGCTCTCGGCCTATGTCATTGACGGCATTACGCATAATATGGGGTTCCTGCATTCGGTGTTGTCGCATGCGCGGTTTGTCTCGGGCGATATATCCACCGGCTTCATCGCCGAGGAATACCCGGAAGGCTTCACCCACGGCAAGCTGACCGAAGAAGCGACCCGCGTCTTTATCGGCGTCGGCGTCGCGGTGTTTTTACGCCTCAACGAGCGCGCCGCGCAAACGACGCAGCAATTACCGGGGCGGGGCAGGGTGCTCGATCAGCGCTGGGTAGCCAGTATTGACGGGCGTGATTATTCCATCATGGCCCTGCCGCGTGACGGTGGTTACGACATCACTTTCGACGATGGGCTGATTGTGTTGCGCACCGGCTGGCAAATGGGGCGCGCTTTGTTTCAGGGAACGGTGAACGGCAAGCCGATCAGCGTCTATATCCGCCATCTCAACGAAGGTTTCCGCCTGAGTTGGGGTGAGGCCGATGTGCGGGTTTTTATCCGCTCGCCACGCGTGGCCGAGCTGGCGCGCTATATGCCGGTCAAACAAGAGGAAGATGCCCGCTTTAACGTTACCGCGCCGATTGCCGGGCTGGTTTCCTCGCTGATGGTCAAAGAGGGCGATACCGTCCATGCCGGGCAAGACCTGCTGACCATTGAGGCGATGAAAATGGAAAACGTCATGCGCGCCGGGATCGACGCTGTGGTGCATAAGGTGCATATTTCCCCGCCCGCCAGCGTGCAGGCCGGGCAGATGCTCATTGAGTTTAAGGAGGTGGAGTAGATTGTTCGGTGATCCGATAGGCCGCTTATAGTGAGTGTTTTCTATTAAGTATGCTTCCCCTCACCCGATTGACCATCCGCTCGCAAGCTCGCGGGGTCAATCTCCCTCTCCCCCTTTTTTCAAGGGGGAGAGGGTAGGGGTGAGGGGGTAAAATAAATGCAGAAATGCTATAAGTGGCCTTGGATCATCGGATCATTGAGTCATCGGGCTTCGGCCAACATTCCCCTTGCGAAACTCCGGCCAACGCGTTATTTCAGCCCTATGACCTTCGTAGTAACCGACGCCTGCATCCGTTGCAAATACACCGACTGCGTGGAAGTCTGCCCCGTGGATTGCTTCTACGAGGGCGAGAATATGCTGGTGATTCATCCCGATGAGTGTATTGACTGCGGGGTGTGCGAGCCGGAATGCCCGGTTGAAGCGATTCATCCCGAATCGGAAGAGTTGATGCAGTGGGTGGAGGTCAACCGCGAATACGCCGAGAAATGGCCCAATATCACGACCAAAAAAGAGCCGCCTGCCGACGCCGCCTCGCATGAAGGCGAAGAGGGTAAATTCGAGAAATATTTTTCCGCCGAGCCGGGTCAGGGGGATTAAAGTGAGAGCGCGGGCCAGCAATAGCTTTCTGATGCTTACGGCTTTTTGTTCTCTCTTTTTTCCGGTTCCCGTTCACGCCGCCAACCTGCCGGAAGCCTCTGTGCAATGTATGGCGGGCAAGGCGGAGAGCACTTCCAAAGCGCCGCTTTATATCACCCCGCATATCGAGCATCTGGAACTGGCCGACCCGAAGCAGCGCGAAGAACTGGTAGCGTTACTTGACGGGTTGGAGCCGGACGGCCCTGCCGGTGACGTGCAACTGGGCTACACCATCGGTATTCTGCCCTACGGTTATTTTGAGAAAAAAGGCGACAAATGGGAGCTTAACCTTGCTTCGCTGGAGCAAAGCCTGAGCGTAGCCGGAGAGATCGGCAGGCCGGTGCATATCTATGTGCTGGGCAACCATTTCACGCCGCTCGATACGCCGCTGACCGCCGAATTGCTCACAGACGAGCGCAACCTGATGCGCTATGCCGATGGAACGGTCCCCGATGAGCGCTATTTCGGCAGCAGACTGGCGGCGTTCCGGCTGACGACCGATACCGGCATCCCGGCGACGGATTACAAGCTGAAGGCGTTGCATGCGGTGGCGGCCTATCTCAAAAAATTCGACGAGGAGCATCCGGGGTTGATCGTTGCGGTGACGCTCAACGGCGAAACCCATTATGTGTTCGAGGATTTTCACAATGGAACCGGAAATTTCGCCAGCCCGCGCCTGACCGATTTCAGCGACGGGGAAATCGCCGAATTTCAGGCCTATCTCGATACGCTGATGCAGCGGATGAACGCGGCGGAGATTCGCAAGGTGGATTTCACCCGCAACCCGACCGGGTATATCCCGTTTTCCGGCTGGTATGACGGCCCGGGCGCGGTGTCCGTTTATCTGGATGGCGGCAAGATCGGTGAGGCGCGGATGGGCGTCAACCGGCTCGATGTGATGGAGGCGAAGGGATCAGGCGTTAAAACCCCCAATTCCGGGTTTTCCTATGAGGTGGATGCGGCGGTGCTGACGCCGGGGACGCACTGGTTGCAGGCGATTATCGAGCAGGACGGCAAGCGCTATGAACTGGGGCAGCGCTGGATTACGGTGGAAAACTCTGCCAGAAAACTCTCTTTTCAGTTTCGCACGCCCAAACCCGTGGCCGCCGAATCGGCTGGCAAGCGGTTTCGCGGCTGGCTGGATCATCCGGCGAATGAACTGCCCGTGCTCTATAAGCCGATAGCGCGCCTGTGGAAGCATTTCCGCGAACGGCAGGTATTGCGCTATGTCAATGCGCTCGGTGAGGTGTTCCGTCAGGAAGGATTTGATACGTCCCGCGTGTTTTCCTACCAGATAGCGCCGTGGCTGTTTGGTAGCTGGAATCCGCTGCTGTTTGGCGTTGGCGATGATTTCTTTCGCAAGCTGACGGTTTTGCCGGGAGTGAGTCTTTATGGCGGGAATGTCAGCAACATCAATGTGTTTGCCGATATTGACCCGGCGCGGGGCTACGGTGTGCCTGAGATGCACCCCCAGATTCCCGGCGGTGACGATTTCATCCGGCGGGGTCTGGCCTTTCATCGCTGCAACGGCGCGGCTTTCATGGCGCCGTATTATTTCCGGCTGGCCAAGGAACTCGACTGGGATCGTTACGGCAAAATGAGCATCGCGCCCAATAACCCGGCCTGGGGTTCGGATGCCTACTACCGGGCGCTGGCGGATTTCGTTAAAAACTAGCGCCGCTGGAGCTGCTGTCCGGTTTCACGGAATCCGGCAAGGGCGTCGGATGCGCCTGCTGCTGGCCAAGGCTTTCGGCAATCAGTTTGCCGCAGCGCTCGTTGATGTCTTTTTTCGTACCGATCCCGTGCTTTTTGCGATTACGGTTAGAAATCAGATAATTAAACTGACTATTCAGGCTGCTTTCCATATATTTGCTTACCTGACTGAATATTTCCGGCTGTATGTGAAACAGTGCCTGCAACTCTTTAAATGCGTCCATTGCCTTGCCCTGATAGGCTTCCAGTTCGGCTTTCATCTCTTCTTTTGTCATCTTTTTTTCCTGACCGGAATGATAGATATAGCCATAATAGTGCAGGGCGCATTGATTCAGTCCAAAATCCTGTAGCAGACGCCGGAAATTTTCCGGGCTGCGCTTCTCCCGCTCTTCCGCCTCCTTGCGCTTGCGTAGCTCCTCGAGTATTTCCACGACGTTTCTCTCGTTATTATGCACGGCAATTTGCAACGCGGTTGCGCCGTTAGTATCCGTCACGTCGAGACGGACGTTATGATCGAGCAGAAAGCGCATCAACTCGGCGTTACCGGTACGGGCCGCGATGATGATCGGGTACTGGTTGCTGGGGCCGCCCTTATTCAGATCGGCTCCGTTGGAGACAAGATTTTCCAGAATCGGGATGGTCTGGTTGTCCGAGCGGGCGGCGGCGACCGATACCAGCGGCCAGCCCACCTCGTTGACGCCATTCGCATTCGCGCCTTTTTTAAGCAGAAGAGCAACGTCCCCGGCATTGCCGTAAGCGACGCGGTAGGGCATTTCCTTATTGGGGTCGAAACCGGCTTGCCGGGCATCCGCCGCCGGAGCAAGGCAAAGCCAGCAGACCAGAAGAGTGCAGAAAATAGCAAAGACGGGTAAAATTCGCATGTCAGGGGCATTATACTGTGCGCCGGGCGAGTCCGCAAGGCCTGTGCCGGGTTGCGGCCTGCGAAAACATGTTGCTTTTATGGAGCTTCGGCGCTATATACACCCTCCTTTAGTTAAAGGATCGTTTGCCGGGCGGCGGCCTGCCTTGGGAAGCGAATGAAGTGTAGACATTCCACCTTATAATTTCTTATAAGATCAGGAATGGTTATGGCTGGAGACCACCAGCCCGCCGCTTATGCGGCGTCATTACTTTATTTTTTCCTTCAGAAAAATAAAGTGGAATATAACATCGCCATAGCGAGGATAAAATGCCGAAATTAAAGACAAAATCAGGCGCAAAGAAGCGCTTCTCCCTAACCGCTTCCGGTAAGGTGCGGGCCAATCAGGCCTATAAGCAGCACGGAATGCGTAAGCGTTCGCAGAAAGTCATCCGTAACCAGCGCGGTACGACCGTGCTGTGCGACGCCGATGCGAAAATCGTCAAAAAATTCCTGCCCTACGGCTAGAACGAATATAGAGGAGAAGTGCCATGACCCGCGCCGTTAACGGAAAAGTCAATCATAACCGTCATAAAAAAGTGCTTGATCGCGCCAAGGGATACCGTGGCCGCGCCAAAAACTGCTATCGTATCGCTGCTGAACGCACGGAAAAAGGCCTGCAATACGCCTATCGCGACCGCCGCGCCAAAAAGCGTACGTTTCGCGCCCTGTGGATTCAGCGGATCAACGCTGCCGCCCGCGAGCACGGGCTGGTGTATTCCACCTTTGTTAGTGGCCTGAAGAAAGCCGGAGTCGAACTGGATCGCAAAATCCTCGCCGATCTGGCCGTCCATGAGCCGGAAACCTTCGCCGCGCTGGCCGTACAGGCCAAAGCCGGACTGGATAAAAAAGCGGCGTGATCCTTTTTCTGCTATTTCCGGAGGGGATAACTTTCCCGTTTATTTCTTGTCGTCCCCGCGCAGGCGGGGATACAGTCATTAATTTCTGGATTCCCGCTTTCGCGGGAATGACATTTCCTCTATAAGCGTATTTCTAAAGTTGCTCTTTTCATCCATGAAGTTTATCGCATGACGCAACCGAACGCTTCGCCGATACCCGAATCCCCGTCGCCTTCCCCGGAACTCAACGCCGGGGTGTTGCTGGCCGAAGTCGCCGCCGCGCCCGATTCCCCGGCGCTGGAGCAATTGCGCGTTTCCCTGCTGGGCAAAAAGGGCAGCATCTCGCTGGCACTCAAGGCGCTGGGGCAGGCCACGCCGGAGATGCGCAAGACTCGCGGTGCGGAGTTGAACCGGCTCAAGCAGGCGCTCAACGACGCCATTGACGCCCGCGCCCGGACACTGGAGCTGGAAGCCGAATCGGAGAAACTCAGGCGCGAACGCGTGGACGTGACGCTGGCGGCACGCCCGTCATTCAGGGGAACCGTCCACCCGATCACGCAGGTGATGGATGAAATCGCGGCCATATTCGCTTCACTGGGTTTCGGAGTGCGTACCGGCCCGTTGCTTGAGGATGACGATCATAATTTCACGCATCTGAATATCCCTGAGTCGCACCCGGCCCGTCAGATGCACGATACGTTTTATGTCAGGAATCAGGGATCAGGGGTCAGGGATCAGGGGCAAGAGAACGGAGAACCTGAGGCCGAAAAAAGAACCGGCTCCCGTCCCCCGTCCCCTAATCCCTCTTATCTCCTGCGCACCCATACCTCGCCGGTTCAGGTGCGCACCATGCAAAGCGAGAAGCCGCCGATTCGCATCATCGCGCCGGGGGCGACCTTCCGCTGCGATTCCGATCAGACGCATACGCCGATGTTCCATCAGGTCGAGGCGCTGCTGATTGATCGCGATATTCATATGGGCCATCTCAGGGGCTGCATCAACGCCTTCCTTGAGCGGTTCTTCGGCGTTGAGATCAGGACACGCTTCCGCCCGAGTTTCTTTCCCTTCACCGAGCCTTCCGCCGAGGTGGATGTCGGTTGTGCGCGGGGGAAGGATTCCATTAAAATCGGGCAGGGGGATGACTGGCTGGAGATCATGGGCTGCGGCATGGTGCATCCCAAAGTGCTGGTCAATTGCGGCATCGACCCACAGCAATGGCAGGGCTTCGCTTTCGGCGTCGGGGTCGAGCGGCTGGCCATGCTTAAATACAATATCCCGGACTTGCGCACGTTTTTTGAGTCCGATGCCCGCTGGCTGGCGCATTACGGCTTCGGCCCGCTCGATATTCCGGGGGCGTTCGGGGGGTGAAGGTCAGGGGTCAGGGGTCAGGACTCAGGAAGCACCATAGCTCCCCCTTGAGAGGGGAGCGGGCGAGAACGAGTTTGAAAACGAAGTTTGAGTCGTGGGGGTGTTTCTCGTGACCCCTCCCGCTTCGACATCATAAAAAGGAACAGCCGCATGAAATTCACATTGTCATGGCTAAAGGAACACCTGATAACGAACGCCACCCCGGCGGAAATCGCCGACCGCCTGACCGCGCTCGGGCTGGAGGTGGAATCGGTGGAGAGCCACGGCGAAGCGCTGGCGGCGTTCACCGTGGCGGAGATTCTGGAGGCCAACCCGCATCCCGATGCCGACCGCCTGCGCGTCTGTACCGTGCGTACCCGTGAAGGCGAGCGCACCATCGTCTGCGGTGCGCCCAACGCCCGCGCCGGGATCAAAGTGGCGCTGGCCGATATTGGTGCAATCATCCCTAACGGAGGATTTACCATCAAAAAATCCAGAATACGCGGCGTGGAAAGCTGCGGCATGCTCTGCTCGGCCAAAGAACTCGGGCTAGGCGATGACCATGCCGGGATCATCGAATTGCCAGAAAACGCTGAAGTCGGTGAGAGCATCGTTAAGGCGCTTGGACTGGATGACGTGCTGTTCGACGTGGCGATTACGCCGGATCGGGGTGACTGCCTCGGCGTGTATGGCATCGCCCGCGACCTTGCCGCCTCGGGAATGGGGGAGTTGAGGCTGCTGGCGCCGATGCTTGCGGATAACAGCTCCCCCCTTGAGGGGGAGCCAAAATCCGAGTCGCAAGACGTGGATTTTGGTGGGGGGGCAAAAAATCCTGATGATGTTCCCCCCACGATTCAGCATCAGCCTTCGGCTTCGCTTCATCCGCTCCCCCGCATAGCACCCGCCTGCGGGGTGCTATGCAAAACAATAAAGAAGCATCCCGCAGGCGGATGCTTCAAGGGGGGAGCTGTTCCGGAGAGGAATATCCGCCTTGAAACCCCCGACTGCCCGATATTCGCGGGAAGGTTGATTCGCGGCGTGAAGAACACGGAAAGCCCTGATTGGCTGAAGCGGAAACTGAAATCCGTGGGCCTGCGCCCGATCTCGGCGCTGGTGGATATTACCAACTACATGACCATGACCTATGGCCGCCCCCTGCATGTCTATGACGCCGACAGGCTGACCGGCGATATTATCGTACGCTCATCACGCGAAGGGGAAGCGGTGGACGGGTTGAATGATAAACATTACGACCTGCCCGACGGCTTATGCGTCATTGCCGATGAGGCGGGTGTGCTGGGCCTCGGCGGTGTGCTGGGCGGCGAGCCTTCGGGATGCACCGAAACCACAACCAACGTGTTTCTTGAGTCGGCATGGTTTGAGCCGGATGCCGTTGCCCGCACGGGCCGCGCTCTGTTTATTGATTCCGATGCGCGCTACCGCTTCGAGCGCACGGTCGATCCGCAATTTGTCATTCCCGGCGCGGAAATCGCCACGAAGCTGATACTGGAATTATGCGGCGGCGCGGCGAGTGAATTGGTAGTGGCGGGCAGTTCGCCGGATACCACGCATGTGATTGATTTTGATCCGCAGGAGGTGGCCTTACTGGGTGGGGTGGAGATAGACGCCGATGAAGCCCGGACGATACTGGAGTGGTTGGGTTTTAGAGTCGAAGAATGCTCCCCCCTCGTGGGGGATGCCGGGAGAGGGGAAAAAATCCCGCAAGCCCTCACCCCGGCCCTCTCCCAAAGGGAGAGGGAGGAATGGCGCGTTACCTCACCGAGCTGGCGGCCCGATATGGAGCGGCCCGCCGATCTGGTGGAGGAAGTGCTGCGCATCCGGGGTTACGACGCAATTCCTTCCACGCCGCTTCCTGCCGGTCGGGATGCGCGTATCGGCGAGGACAAGCCGCTTCGCATGCTCAGGCGGACACTGGCCGGGCGGGGATTATCCGAGTGCTACCATTTCGCCTTTATCTCGCGCCCGCAGGCTGAGCGCTTCACAAACGGCGAGCCGGTCGGCATTCTCAACCCGATCCATGCGGAAATGAATACGCTGCGCCCCAACCTGCTGCCGGGGCTGCTGGCCGCCTGCAAGCGCAACGGGGATCGCGGCATGGAGCATCTCGCTTTGTTCGAGGCGGGCGTGGTGTTTCATGGCCGCACGCCCGGAGAACAACCCCTGATGGTGGCGGGGATTCGCACCGGCCATGCGGGGCTGCATTGGGAGGGGAAACCCCGTACGTGGGATGTTTTCGACGTGAAAGCCGATTTACGGGCGGCGCTCGAAGCGCTGGGCCTGAGCGCCGGCCCGCAGGTCAGCGACAGCGCGCCGGACTGGTATCATCCCGGCAAGTCGGGGAGCTTGACGCTGGGGCCGAAAAAAATCCTCGGGCATTTCGGAGAATTGCATCCGGCGATTCTGCGGGTGTTCGATATAGGCAGTCCGGTGATGGCGTTTGAGGTGTATCCGGCGGCGATACCGGCGGCAAAACGCAGAGAAGCCACGGCGTTGCAGCTATCGGATTATCAGGCGGCGGGGCGGGATTTCGCCTTCGTGGTGGACGCGGCGTTGCCTGCCGGAGATTTGCTGGCGGCGATTCGCGGGGCGGACAGGCAACTGATCCGCGACGTGGTACTGTTCGATCTCTACGCGGGCAAGGGCATCCCCGAGGGGAGAAAATCGCTGGCTTTCTCCGTGACCTTGCAGGCCGACGACCGCACCCTGACGGAAGAGGAAATCACCGCCGTCTGTGCCCGTATCCACGACGCCGCCAAAAAACACGGAGCCGAGTTGCGGGGGTAGGGGAACTCATATCACCCATGAAAAAAATCATAGACGATCTTCGCGGTTTTGGCGTTGAAGCCGGGGGTGGAGGCAATCGCCTCCATGCTGGCCGCCTCAACATCCTTCGCCGAGCCGAAATGATGCAGCAGCGCCTTTTTGCGCTTCGGCCCGATACCGGGGATGTTATCCAGTTCCGAGCCGCGTAGCGCCGCCGCCCGTTTGATACGGTGCGAGGAGACGGCGAAGCGGTGCGCCTCATCACGCAGGCGTTGCAGGTAATGCAGCAGCGGGTCGCCTACCGGCAACTGGAACGGTTTTTTTCCGGGGATGAAAAATTGCTCGCGCCCGGCGTTGCGCTCCGGCCCCTTGGCGATGCAGGCGAAGGTAATGGACGGAGTCTCCTCCCCCTGTAGGGAGGAAGGGGAGTGATAAGCAATCCCCAATTCACGAAACACCTCTTCCACCGTATGCATATGCCCCAGCCCGCCGTCGATCAGCACGAGGTCGGGCCACATGCCCTGCGAGCGATCGGCATCCTCGCGGGCGAGCCGTGAAAAGCGCCGGGTCAGCACTTCGCGCATCATGGCGTAATCGTCGCCGGGGGTGAGTTCCGAGCGGCGGATGGTGTAGCGCCGGTAGCTGTTTTTCTCGAACCCCTCCGGGCCTGCCGTAATCATCGCCCCGACCGCGTGCGTGCCCATGATATGGCTGTTATCGTAGACCTCGATGCGCTGCGGCGGACGCTTCAGAGCGAAAAATTCCTGCACCATGCGGAGCTGGCGGCTCTGGCTGGCGCGCTCGGCCATGTGCATGGAAAGCGCGTGGCGGGCGTTGTCCGTGACATGCGCCAGCACGCGCATTTTCTCCCCGCGCTGCGGCATCTCGATTCTCACCCGGCGATGGGCGTGCAACTCCAGCGCTTCCTCCAATACGTCCGGCTGCGGAGGCATATGGCTGAGCAGCAGCAGGGCAGGGGGCGGCGTTTTCTGGTAGAATTGGCCAATGAAAGCCTCAAGGATTTCTCCCTCGCTTTGCTCCTGCGCCCGCGTGGGGAAAAAAGAACGATTGCCGAAGGTCTGGCCGCCACGGATGAAAAACACCTGCACGCAAACCCCGTCCCCCTCGCGCAGGCAGGCGATGACATCGGCATCGGGCAGGCCGGGTGAAAAGGCGATGGCCTGTTCCTGCTGCACCTGACTGAGGGCGCGGATTCGGTCGCGCAGCACGGCGGCTTTCTCGAATTGCTCGGCTTCGCTGAGCGCCTCCATCTCGCGCACGAGTTGATCCTGTATCTCGCGGCTTTTGCCTGAGAGGAAGGCTTCGGCCTGATCCATCAGCCTGCGGTATTCCGCCTCGCCGATATAGCCGACGCAGGGGGCGCTGCACCGTTTGATCTGGTATTGCAGGCAGGGGCGTGTGCGGTTTTTGAACACCGAATCCGGGCAGGGTCGTAGCAGGAAGGCGCGTTGCAAAATCGAGAGCGTCTGGTTGACCGCGCCGACCGAGGCGAACGGGCCGAAATATTTTCCCGGCAGGGTCTGCGCCCCACGATGCTTGAGCAGGCGGGGGAAGGCGTGCCCCTCATGCAGCAGGATATAGGGATAGGATTTATCATCCTTGAGGAGAATATTATAAAGCGGTTTGAGCTTCTTGATGAGATTGGCCTCGACCAGCAGCGCCTCGGCCTCGCTGCGGGTGGTGATGATCTCCATCTGCGCCGTCTGGGCGACCATCGAGAGAATACGCGTCGGCAACGCGCCCTTGGTGGCGTAGCTGGTCACACGCTTTTTCAGGTCGCGGGCCTTACCGACATACAGCACCTCGCCGCGCCCGTTGAGCATACGATAGACGCCGGGAGCACCGGGCAGGCGCGAAGCGAAATCGCGGATATATTCCGCGCCGGTCAAAGCCATCTGTTCATCGGGTTTTTTCATCCACCATTTATGTGGATAAGTTTGTGGAAATGTAAAGGCTCCTTGGGTAAGCCATCACAAGATAATGATATTCCCCTCTTTGCCCAATAAATCATCATGGCTATATATGTTGCTGATTTATAGAATCAAAACAGGATACGTATGATAACAATAGCGATTTGGGCAGTATATTTTTACGGTTTCCCGATGCCACGCCGCTCTTGTGCACAACCCGCAGCTTTTATGCGTTCCAGCCACCGTCCACATTCAGCCGCGCACCGGTAATATAGGTTGCATCCGGCCCGGCGAAAAACGCCACGGCGGCAGCGACTTCCTCCGCCTTGCCGTACCTACCTAAGGGTGTCAGGCTGCGCATATACTCCGCGCCTTCGCCGTCTTCCGGGTTCATATCGGTAGCAATCGGCCCCGGCTGCACGGCATTGACCAGAATGCCTTTCGCTCCCAGATCCTTCGCCCAGCTACGGCTGAAGCCGGTGACGGCGAATTTCGAGGCATTGTAGATGCCCATGCCCGCCGTAGCGGCGCGCTCACCGAGCACGGAGCTGATATTGATAATGCGGCTACCCGGTTTCATATGCGGCACAACGGCGTTAGTCAGCATAAAGACCGCTTCGACATTGACATCGAACACCTCGTGATATTGCGCGTTTGGGATTTCACCAATCGGCCCGGTCTCAGCTACTCCGGCATTATTGACCAGAATATCAATGCCCCCGAACTCGCGGATCACCTTTTTCACCAGCAGGGAAAAGACGCTCATATCCGTAGCGTCGGCATGGTAGGAAGTGGCGGTGAGTTCGTGCGTCGCCAGCTCTTTTATCAGCGCTTCCGCCGCCTGTGGCGATTTCCCGTAGGTGAACGCGACCCGCGCTCCGTCATGGGCGAGGCGGCGGACGATGGCTGCGCCGATGCCGCGTGAGCCGCCGGTCACCAGCGCTACTTTATTCGCAAGCGGTTTGGTCATGGTATTCTCCCCTAATTATGATAGTCATTTCACGTCATTATATTAACATAGCATCACAAGGCATCCGCCCTCCCCTTGAGGGAGGGCACGCGACTGGCAAGCCCGCAGGGCGCAGACAGAGCGGGGAGGGGTAAAGAAGGTTCCCCCCCACGACTCAGCTTCGGCTTTCAGCCTTGCTTCGTCTGCTCCCCCGCATAGCACCCGCCTGCGGGGTGCTATGCAAGCCAATAATGAAGCATCCCGCAGGCGGATGCTTCAAGGGGGGAGCGGTATAGGATGAAATAGACTTGCGGAAAGATGCCCGATTTTTGGAAATATGTCACCAGTAAAAATACATAATCCTGCCTTTGCGCGCGCCCATGCGGCATATGAAAGCGGCGCGCCGTTTGTGTTGCTCTGTTCGGGGATGCGCACGTCCTATTCCGGCGCTGCGTCGTATCTGGCGACACAACCCGATGAGATCGTCACCGGCGAAGACATTGCCGCGTTTGAGAAGAAAATAAAACAGGCGGGAGAGGCGCGCTGGTACGGCTATTTCGGTTATGAACTGCACCGGGCGCTGGAGAAAACGGATACGCCCGCGCCGCCTGCCAGTTTCGCCATGCCGCCGCTTTGGATGGCGCGTTTTACGCGATGCGAGCGGTTTGAGGGAAGTGAAAACACGATGCGCCACTCCTCCCCCCGTTTACTGGGGGAGGTTGGGAGGGGGGAAGTGGAAAATGCTGTGCTTTCCGACGCCTCCACCCTAACCCTCCCCCGCATGCAGGGGAGGGGATTTTCCCTTGAGTCCCTTCGCTCGAACATGACTAAAGCGGAGTATCTCGCCAAAGTAGCGCATACGCTGGAGCGTATCCGCGCCGGGGATTTCTATCAGGCCAATCTCACGCGGAAGTTTTACGGGGAGTTTGCGCGAGCGCCCGACCCTTTCGCGCTGTTTACGCGGCTTTGCCATATCAGCCCCGCACCCTACAGCGCCATGATCTATACCGGCGATGCTTATATCCTTTCCTCCAGCCCGGAATTATTTTTGCGTATTGAACATGGGGAGATCGTCACGCGCCCGATCAAGGGCAGTCTGGGGCCGGGGCAGGACAGAGAGGCTCTGCTTGCCAGCGTCAAAGACCGGGCCGAGAATTTGATGATCGTCGATCTGATGCGTAACGATCTGTCGCGGATATGTATACCCGGCAGCGTGACGGTGGATGCCCTGTGCGAGGTGGACAGCTTCGCCACGATCCATCACATGGCCTCGACCGTGCGCGGCAGGATGCGGCCCGATGCCTCGCCGCTGGATGGGGTAGCGGCCTGCTTTCCGCCCGGCTCGATGACCGGCGCGCCCAAGCTGGCGGCAATGCGCTGGTGCGAGGTGATGGAGGGGGCAACTCGCGGCGTCTATAGCGGGGCGCTGGGCTGGATTGGGCCGGATGCGGCGGAGCTATCGGTGACGATTCGCACGTTGCTGTTGCGGGGAAATCGGTTTGAGTTTCAGGTTGGCGGCGGCATCGTCGCCGATTCCGATCCGCTGGCCGAATGGGTGGAGACGCTCGATAAAGCCGCCGGTATGGCGCAGGCGCTCGGGATTACAAGGGAAGAACTCGAACGATTGTAGAGTGAGGGACAGGGAGTGAGCTGCTCCCCAAAATTTGAACCAGCTGTTAAGGTCCAATCTTTAACCGAGAGAGGACGTGAATATGACTGGTATTAGGAAGCGGTATAGCCGCGAGATTAAACTGAAAATTGTGTGTGAGGCGTTGGCGGGGAGCAAGAGTATTGCTCAGATTGCGAGCGACCACGGGGTGCATCCGACGCAGATCAAGGAGTGGAAGGCGCAGGCGTTGGAGGCGATGGGGGAGCGGTTTTCGATGCGTCGCGGCAAGAAGAAAGGCACGGATGAAGAACGGCTTTACGAAGAAATCGGGAGGTTGAAGGTTGAGAATGATTTTTTGTCCGGAGTGCTCAAGCGCTGAGTAA
>JAKFYP010000206.1 GCA_021730835.1 Alphaproteobacteria bacterium | reverse complement strand
CATTTTGCCCATGTGGTCAATGAATACGGAGTCTTTCTCGGCATCCTGACGCTTGAGGATATTCTTGAGGAGATCGTCGGGGAAATTGACGACGAGCACGACCGGGTGCGCGCCGCCGGGATTATCCGTGAAAAAGAAGGAGTGTATACGGTCAAGGGAACCGTCCATCTGCGCGATCTCAACCGCGAACTCGACTGGAGTCTGCCCGACGACGAGGCTTCAACCATCGCCGGTCTGCTGCTGCATGAAGCGCGCTCCATTCCCGAAGCGGGCGCAACCTTTGTTTTTCACGGTCACCAGTTTACCGTACTGGAAAAGCGCGCCAACCAGATCATGAAAATACGAATTCAGAAAATGATGAATGGCGAAGGAAGTTAAAGTACCGTGAGCAACCGTATAGGCGCAAAATCGCCGCTTTCGGCAACGCTTTTTCCCAACCGGAAAAAGCGGGCGATGGCGATACAGGACTCTCTCTGGCACATTCTCACAAAAAAATAAAATCATCCTGAGTCAGAGCCGCTCGATAATCGCCATTCTCGAGCGAAAACTCGAAATCGGAGAAATCGTCGCGCACATAGGTGCGGTCGGAGTCGGCGCTGTATACCAGCCGCAACTGACCTTCAGCCGGTACGCCCGGCGTCACACCGATATAACCCAGCCCTCTGAGATCAATCTTGTCAATCCCCTGCTCAAAATCGCCGATACGGTCGAACGCGAGTTCAACGCTGTGGCTATGATCGGAAAAGACAAACACATCCGCACCCGTGCTACCGTAAAGCCGGTCACGGCCCTGCCCGCCATCCAGCGTATCGTCGCCTCCGCCGCCATAAAGCAAATCATCGCCCTCGTCGCCTCGCAGCGCATCCTGACCTAACCCGCCAATGAGCGTATCCGTGCCCTCATTACCGTAAAGCAGGTCATCCCCTGCCTCGCCGTACAGCCGGTCGCTCCCTGCACCACCAAGCAGCGTATCCGTGCCAGCTCCACCATATAACTGATCGTTGCCATCATAGCCGTTGAGGTAATCGCCCTCCTCGTTGCCATACAGCTTATCCCTGCCCGCGCCGCCGAAAAGCTCGTCCGTACCAAGCCCGCCGCGCAACTCGTCATCGCCGTTGCCGCCCAGCAGCGTATCATTACCGTCATAGCCGCTGAGGTAATCGTCGTCGTTGCCGCCGTCCATCCAGTCGTCGCCGCTGCCGCCCAGCAACACATCGAATCCCGTGCCGCCGGTGATGCTGTCATTGCCGGTATGGCCGATAATACTGTCATCGCCGCTGCCGCCGACAATCGTATCGTCACCGTCGCCGCCAAACAGCGTATCCTCGCCCCCTTTGCCGTTGAGCACATCGCCAAACTCGCTGCCGTCAATATCGTTGCCCTGTGAATTGCCTGAGAAGTTAAACGTGCGATCCACGTTTATTTCCGTGCCATGCAGTGAAATCACCCAGTCGGTATTAGCGAAGGATACCACGGCCTCAAAGCCGTCCGCCGTGCGCTCTACCTCCAGAAGCAACTCATAAGGCGCGTAACGGCTCACTCCGAAAGCCGAGGCGAACCACGCATCTTCGGCAAGCTGTGATACCCCCAGCACCGGAGCGGGAATGGCATCGTAGAAATCGCGGCTCACCCAGCCCTGCGGTGTATCGCCCAGCCGCCCAGAAATCACATCGAACTGCAACGCGCCGCCCCCGGCATAGGCCGTATCCACATCAACCCGGCCTATCGAAAAACTACCTTGCGCCGCAGCGTCAACGCCTTCAGCCGTTGGTGCAAAGTGAAACGGCAAACGGTAATCATGCACCAGCGCCGCGCTGTTCTCCGCCACATCGAATAACAGGGTTACCCCGCCTTTTAATTCAATGAGATGCCGGGTAATTTCGATATGCTCATATCCCGTATGGCTGGCCGCCGCATAGGAGAAAAGCGGCGCGTCCTGAATGGTCAGCACCCGCGTCGGCGCGTCAAAACTCTGCCCGTCCACCGTCAGCACGTTATGCGCCCGCGATGTCTCGAAATATAGTTCCCGAAACGGCCCATCCAGCCCGGCTTCCGGCGTGTGGTCGTAACTATACGGCCCGCCGGAATCGACGAGGATTTTCTCGCCATACGCGCTGAGTAATACGTTGGTATTGTCGAAATGCCCGTGCGAAACCTCCGCCTCGCTGACATCGAACAGGACACGCGTGTCGCGGACATTTTCCCATTCATACTCCGGCCTGAAAATAATATAGCCTCCGGCGCTGTAATCGAGCACATCGGGCGGGCGGATGCCTTCCTGCCCTTCCGATAAGACGTAATCGGCGTAAGGCGTGGTAAAGCCCTGATCTATGGCGTCACGCAGATAATTGCTGCCGTCTTTCGATCCATAAGCCGTATCGCCAACTTCCGAACTTACCAGCTCACGGCGCTTATTGCCCTGCGTCGCCGAAAGCACATCGAATTCAACCATTTTCGCCAATACGTCCTGATAATCATGCGGCAAAATGTAGCCGACATCGTAAATCGCGTCATCCGCTTCGAGAATCAGCCCCATCGCCAGACGGTGATAGGCAAAAGACTGCTCGCGGCTGATTCCCGTTTCAATGTCAATCAGATTGCCGAGAATATCGTCTATGGTGAAGAGTCCCCTCAAAAACCAGATTTCCGAAGCGTCGTCGAACACACCTGTTCCCTCGGCATTGCCGAACACGCTGCCGTAACTCGCCAGCGCCATGCCGTGAAAAAACCGGTGATTGTTATCCTGCCACTGGGGTACACTGAGGTTATATTCCAGCACCGATACGTGGTTTTGCAGGCTTTGCGCGAAAAGCTGCTCTTCTTCCGGCGTGAAGGTGATACCGGTAGTGTGCACGTTATCCGCTTTGAAATACTGGTCATAAAGATAAGAGATCGTTGCCAGCCGGAACGCCGTCGCGCCATCATGCCAGGTCAACTCATGCGAAGGAGCGGACGGATCGGGGTTATCGGCCATGAAATCCAGCAGGATGGATTTGGCATACTCAGGAAATTCGGTGAAGTTGCCCTGCAAATACGCATACTCCCCGGCATAGAGCCAGCCCAGCGACTGATAGTAAGCCGACCAGGAGCGGCTGGAATAAGGGTCTTCCGTCCAGTCTGGGTTATCGGGAAGCTCAAAGGCCGGCAGGTTGCCAATCTGAATCCGGCCTTCATTGACCAGCAGATTTGCATCCGTGTCATTGGCATAGCGCGATTGTTCACGCGGCCACAGAATCGCATTTTCAAACATGGTAACCTCCCCTTGCTATTTATTGTAAAGACGCCACGCCACCGCGATTCGGGCACGGGGTACGTTCAGTATCGGATATGCAAAAAGCTTGCCTGATGATGCCCGGGGTTTTATTCCGTCCTCATTCGAGGATGCAATAAACTGACAGGGTGAATGGAAACGGAATCCCCGAAAATGTATACCGGGCAGTTTCATTTGTCACTATAGCATGTCATGGAAAACAAAAAAAGTGGTTTTAGCAGCCAATCTATTGTATTTTTTATATTATTTTTTGTCTAATTCCTGGCTAAGCCAACCGGTTTTCCGTGCATCCTGCCAGTTGATCTCCCCGTCAATGCGATACAGCAGGTGGCCATCCGGGGCAATCAGCAGGCTGGTCGGCAGCGCCTCCGGCTTCAGTGTCTTAAACAATGTCAGGTTTTCATCGGCATAGACCGGCGGATAGGAACTGACCTTATCTGAGGCCAGAAACGGCGCAACAGTCTCAAAGCCTTTCACATCCACCGACAGGGCGATGACATCAAGCGCCGGATATTTCGCGCCGAGCGCCGCCAGCGCCGGAAGTTCGGCCACGCAGGGCGCGCACCAGGTCGCCCAGAGATTAAGCAGCAGGAAGCGCCCCTGCGGTATGGGATGCGCCTTGCCTTGCGCATCTATCATATACAATCCCCGAGGTAGCGTGCCGTCAATACGATGCACATTGGGTGGTGTCGTGCCTCCCAAAAACAGCGAGACAATCAACAGCCCCGCCGCGATCAGGCAGAAAAAACTTGCCAGTATCAATAATCTGCGCTGTAACATGGGGTTTTTTCAGGATACAGGATCAGGGTACAGGGATGAGCGCCACCCGGCCTCTACCCGGTATCTTACAGTTACAACAGGATACAGCATGTCAGGCAAGCAAAAACACAACGCCAACCCGATGTGGGGAGGCCGGTTCGAGAGCGGGCCGGATGCGCTGATGCGCGAGATCAACGCCTCGATCCACGTTGACTACGCCCTGTACGGGGAAGATATTGCCGGATCCATCGCCCATGCCCGCATGCTGGAAGCCTCGCGCATCATCACGCAGCAGGAAGCCGCCGATATTGTACGGGGGCTGGAGCAGATTCGCGGCGAAATTGACGCCGGGCAATTCACTGTTAGCGAAGACCTCGAGGACATCCATATGCACATCGAGGCGCGGCTGAAGGAAATCATCGGCGATGCGGCGGGCCGTCTGCACACCGCCCGCTCGCGCAACGATCAGGTGGCGACGGATTTGCGGCTCTATGTCCGCCGGGCCTGCGATGAAACCGACCGGCTGCTTCAGGCATTACAGGCGGCGCTACTGAAACAGGCGGGTGCGCATACGCATACGATCATGCCGGGCTTTACCCATCTGCAATCAGCGCAACCGGTAACATTCGGGCATCATCTGCTGGCTTACGCCGAGATGTTCTGGCGCGACCGCGACCGTTTCCACGAAACGCGACGCCGCGCCAATGAATGCCCTCTCGGAGCGGCGGCGCTGGCGGGCACTTCTTTCCCCATTGACCGGCATATGAGCGCAAAGGCGCTGGGGTTCGATCACCCGATGCGCAATTCGCTCGACGCGGTAGCCAGCCGCGATTTTGCCGTTGATTTTCTCGCCGCTTCGACAACTACCTCACTGCATCTTTCCCGGCTGGCCGAGGAGATGATCCTGTGGAGCACTCCGCAATTTTCTTTTGTGCGCCTTCCCGAGGGATTCACCAGCGGTTCCTCGATCATGCCGCAAAAGCGTAACCCGGACGCGGCGGAACTGGTACGCGGCAAGAGCGGGCGTATCCTCGGTAATCTCGTCAGCCTGTGCATGGTGCTCAAAGGATTGCCTCTGGCCTATAACAAGGATTTGCAGGAAGACAAGGAGCCGGTATTCGACAGCCACTATCAGCTTGAGTTGTGCCTGCGCGCCATGACCGGGATGGCGGACGGCATGCAGGCCGATAAGGAGCGCATGGAGCAGGCTGCCGGGTGGGGCCATGCCACGGCGACCGATCTGGCCGACTGGCTGGTGCGCGAGTGCAATCTGCCGTTCCGCGATGCGCATCATGTGACGGGGAGAATCGTCAAACTGGCCGACGAGTTGGGCGTGACGCTGGAGCATCTGCATATCGGGGAATTGCAGCGCATTGATGGCCGCATTACGCCGGAGGTGCTTTCCTGTCTCAGCGTGGCGCAATCAGTGAAAAGCCGCACAAGCTACGGCGGCACGTCGCCGGAGAATGTACGAAACGCGATCATGGAGGCGAAAGAGCGTTATGGGATTGTTTAATGAAGTTGCAGGTGGTTCATTGCGAGTGACAGAGAATAATTTTTTTGCTTACACGGTCTCCTGCGTTCGGTCAGGTGCCGGAGCAAGATATTTTATCTTCATCTGCACCCTGCTGTTTCTCTCCGCCTGCGGCATCAAGGGCGACCTCGTGCGGCCAAAAGATATTCCCGCCGGTCAACCCGCGCAGGAGAAGGAGCAGACGCCGTGAGCACGCCGGTCATCCGCCCGGTGGACGACGTATACGGCGAGGATTTCTTCCGGCTGGTGCGCCAGCTCAACCCGAAGATGGAGCGCCCTGAATTCGAGCGGCGCTTGCGGCGCATCCTGCCGACCGGCTATCAGGTCGCGGGGGTTTATGATGCGGATAACACGCTGATCGCCGCCAGCGGCTACTGGGTAGGGGCACGGTTTTACTGCGGCATCATGATGCATCTGGATAATTTCATCGTTGACGCGGCGCACCGCAAGAGCGGCATCGGCTCGGCGCTGATTGACTGGCTGTAGCAGGAAGCGGGCAAACGCGGCTGCGACGCCATGATCCTCGATGCCTATGTCGAAAACAGCAATTCCCACCGCTTCTACTTCCACCACGGCTTTAAAATCATCGGCTTTCATTTTTTCAGGAAACTGGGGGAGGGCGCGTAAGCGAGTATGGATCATTTTACCTACCGCAACGGCGTGCTGCATGCCGGGGAGATTGCCCTGCCGGAGATGGCGGAGCGCGTTGGCACGCCGCTCTATTGTTATTCGGCGGAAACGCTGCGGCGGCATTTTCAGGTGTTCAGCAATGCGTTGCCCGATCCAAAACTCGTTTGCTACGCGGTGAAAGCCAACAGCAACCTCGCCGTGCTGCGCGTACTGGCCAATGAGGGCAGCGGCGCGGACGTGGTTTCGGAAGGGGAAATCCGCCTTGCGCTGGCCGCCGGTATACCGCCTCAGAAAATCGTTTTCTCCGGCGTCGGCAAGCGGCAGGCGGAGATGCGCTACGCGCTGGAGCAGGGGATTTTCCAGTTCAATGTCGAATCATTGTCCGAATTATGCGCTTTAAGCGAAACGGCGGCGCACATGGGCAGTCAGGCGGCGATTGCCGTGCGCGTCAACCCGGATGTCGATCCCAAAACCCATGCGAAAATTTCCACCGGTCAGCGCGCCTCGAAATTCGGCATCCCGCTGGCCGACGCGATGGAAGTGTACCGGCAGGCGGCATCGCTTCCCGGCATTCGCGTGCAGGGTGTCTCGGTGCATATCGGCTCACAACTGACCGATCTGGAGCCGTTCCGGCAGGCCTATCGCAAACTGCGCGAATTTGTCGGAGACTTGCGGCGGGAAGGCTTTGCCATTCATACCATTGACCTTGGCGGCGGGCTGGGCATTCCGTATCGCCGTGACGGCATCGCACCGCCGCTGCCCGCGCTCTATGGCGAGCTGGTGCGCGAAACCATGAGCGATATGGACGCCACGTTGCTGTTCGAGCCGGGGCGGCTGATCGCGGGCAATGCCGGTATCCTGCTGACGCGGGTGATCTATGTCAAGGAGAGCGCCGGACAGACTTACGTGATTCTCGACGCCGCGATGAACGATCTGATTCGCCCTTCCCTTTACGACGCCCACCATGACATCATTCCGGTGACGCAATATCCCGGTCGTGGCATGATGACCGCCGACATTGTCGGGCCGGTCTGTGAAAGCGGCGACACCTTCGCGGTGGGGCGTGAATTGCCGCATACCCTGCCGGGTGAATTGCTGGCCTTCCGCTCGGCGGGGGCATATGGCGCGGTGATGGCGTCGAGCTATAATGCCCGCCCGCTGACGCCCGAGGTGCTGGTGGACGGCTCACAATGGGAGATTGTCCGCGCCCGACCGAACTACGGAGAAATGCTGGCGCAGCAGCGCATTCCCGATTGGCTTGAGACATGACGGGTGATGCGCGATGACCGAACAGCAAAAACCCCGTCCGGTGTATATCGAGCAGCGGAAATAGTGTGTTTGCAAACTATAGCTGATTGAGTTTGTGCTTACACACAAACTATGCGCCGCATAGGCGGCGCGCCCGCAGTCGCGGGCGATAGCCGATTTGATTGATGTACAGACAAAAAGTAACTGGGCTACATCATCGCTCAAATAAGCATGCCGCATTTTTGAAATGACAGGCTGGCGGTCGCCTGCCCGCAACCCGTGTTGCGTAAGCCCAAGCAGCATTTGAGCTATAAAAAAAGGGCCGCCCGGTTGAGGCGGCCCTTTCGTTCGGGTTGCGTATGGAGCTTAGAAATCCATGTCGCCCATGCCACCCATACCGCCGCCACCAGCCGAAGCGGGCTTGCTGTCTTCCGGCTTATCAGCGATGAGCGCCTCGGTGGTGATCAGCAAACCGGCCACGGAAGCGGCATCCTGCAATGCGGTGCGCACCACTTTGGTCGGGTCGATAATCCCCGCCTCGATAAGATCGACATATTCGAGGAGCTGTGCGTCGAAACCGTAATTGGTATCGTTGCTCTCCAGCAGTTTGCCCGCAACCACCGCGCCGTCCAGACCGGCGTTTTCGACAATCTGGCGCAGGGGAGCCTGAAGCGCCCGGCGCACGATGTTGATCCCGGCTTTCTGGTCGTCATTGCTGGCTTTGAGCTTCTCGAGCACACGCGCCGCATAGAGCAGCGTCGCCCCGCCGCCCGGCACGATGCCTTCTTCCACGGCGGCGCGGGTAGCGTGCAGCGCATCGTCCACACGATCCTTGCGTTCTTTCACTTCGATTTCGGTGACGCCGCCGACTTTGAGCACGGCCACGCCGCCCGCCAGTTTCGCCAGACGCTCCTGAAGTTTCTCACGATCATAATCGGAAGAAGTATCTTCGATCTGGGCGCGCAACTGGTTGCAGCGGGCCTCGATTTCACCTTTTTTGCCCGCACCGTCCACGATCGTGGTGTCATCCTTGGTGATGACCACTTTCTTTGCCGTTCCCAGCATGTTGATGCCGACATTCTCCAGTTTGATACCGAGGTCTTCGCTGACAACCTGGCCTTTGGTCAGGATGGCGATATCCTCCAGCATGGCCTTGCGGCGGTCGCCGAAGCCCGGCGCTTTCACGGCGGCGACTTTCAGGCCCCCGCGCAGCTTGTTGACCACCAGCGTTGCCAGTGCCTCGCCCTCGACATCCTCGGCCACGATGAGCAGCGGACGCTGGGACTGCACGACGGCTTCGAGCAGCGGCAGGAGTTGTTGCAGGCCGGAGAGTTTTTTCTCAAACAGGAGGATGTAGGGGCTTTCCAGTTCGACGACCATTTTCTCGGAATTGGTGACGAAGTAGGGTGAAAGATACCCGCGATCAAACTGCATCCCTTCGACGGTCTCCAGCTCGAACTCAAGGCCTTTGGCTTCCTCAACCGTGATTACGCCTTCCTTGCCGACCTTCTCCATCGCCTCGGCGATTTTCCTGCCGATTTCAACATCGCCGTTGGCTGAGATCGTGCCTACTTGCGCGATTTCATTCTGCGAGCCGATTTTTTTGCTCTTTTTCTTGATTTCCTCGACAATGGCCTCCACGGCGCGATCAATGCCGCGCTTGAGATCCATCGGGTTCAGCCCGGCGGCAACCGCCTTGGAGCCTTCACGCACGATAGCCTGCGCCAGCACGGTCGCGGTCGTCGTGCCGTCCCCGGCAATGTCGTTGGTTTTGCTGGCGACTTCACGCAGCATCTGCGCGCCCATATTCTGGAATTTATTCTCCAGCGTGATTTCCTTGGCGACAGTGACGCCATCCTTAGTGGTGCGCGGCGCACCGTAGGGTTTGTCGATCACCACGTTGCGGCCTTTGGGGCCAAGCGTTACCTTTACGGCATTAGCCAGAATGTCCACACCCTGCAAAATTTGCGCCCGGGCGTCGGAACCGAAAGTCAGTTGTTTAGCAACCATGTGTTTACTCCTTCACGTTATACGAATGATTGACGGTCATTTCACTTCAGCATTATTCATAAGAAACTGAAATGACCGGCTTGTAATGGCAAGCCCGCCGCCCATGCGGCGCACTTCCCTTTATGGCGTCAGCTTACGCCGCCTTTTTTTTAGCGGATGACCCCTCGATGACGCCGACGATATCGGATTCCTTCATAATCAGCAGTTCTTCACCGTCAATTTTCACCTCCGTACCCGACCATTTACCGAACAGAATAATATCGCCGACCTTGACATCCAGCGGGATTACCTTGCCGGAATCGTCGCGCAGGCCCGATCCTATCGCCAGAACCTCGCCCTGAATGGGCTTTTCCTTGGCAGTGTCGGGGATAATGATGCCGCCCGCCGATTTTTCTTCCGCTTCAATCCGGCGCACCAGCACGCGATCGTGTAAAGGTTTGATTTTTGTAGCCATAACATATTCTCCTCTGTTGACCTTACGTTTTTCCGGGTGGGGCCGTAAGCCAGATCCCCCTCGATACGCTTTCCCGGAAACCCTTATTTCCTGCCGCCTTGGGCAGCATTGCCGCAGATATAAGCTTTCCCCGCAAGGTTTCAAGGGGTTTTATTGCTTTTTTTGTAAAAAAATTGATGGCTTTGGAAAAATTCGGGGAATGATGATGTTTGAGAGTTATGCAATGGCCTCAAATCGGCTACAGGAAGCTCTGCGAAAGGGTCAACATACCCTGATTGTGTTCCCCCGCGCAGCGGGGAATCCCGTTTTTCAATGTACCGGACCCCCGCTTATCAAAGGGACGACACAAAAAACACCTTTTGCAGAGGTTCCGATAAACTACCCCAGCGCGGCGAAGCGGAACTGATGGCCACCTGCTTTCTTGGCCTGATACATCGCGACATCGGCACTTTTGATGAGGCTGGCATAGGTGCGACCGGCAAAGGGGTAGACCGCGACGCCGATACTGGCGGAAAATTCCACCGCATGGCCCTGATACTGAAAAGGCTCATTGAACACATAGAGCAGCTTGGTGACTACCTGCCCCGCCACCGATTTGACATCCGGTGAATGGTCGTCAAGCAGGATGACGAACTCATCTCCGCCGTAACGCGCTATAATATCCGTCTCACGCAACGTGTTTTTCATACGCAACGCCGCTTCGCGCAGCATCGCGTTCCCCGCTTCATGACCAAGCGTATCATTGACCCTTTTGAAGTGATCGAGGTCAATGAAGGCGATGGTTTCATTGCGTTTCCAGCGTTTCGCCCGTTGCAGTGCCCGCTCAACATAATTCTGGAACATACGGCGATTCGGCAGGCCGGTCACATCGTCGTAATTCGCCTCGCGGTAGAGCTTGCGCTCATGGGCCTTGCGCCGTATGGAGGAATAAATCGCCAGCCGGATCACCCTACCATCACCATGCCCCTTGACAAGGTATTCCTGAGCGCCGGATTCGATGGCCTCAAGCGCGGTGATATCGCTGTCCACCCCGGTGAGGACGACCACTGGCAGATCGGGATTCTGCTCCTTGATCGCCTTGACATTATCGAGTCCGGAAATATCGCGCAGATTGAGATCGAGCAGGACGGCATCGAATCCGACGCCCCGTAATTCCTCCAGCGCCGATTTCAGGCTATCGACATGCACGACATCAAGTTGATGCGTACCCAACTCGTTTCTGAGCACTTCATGCGTGAGCATGGCGTCCGTAGCGTCATCCTCGACATGAAGAATCTTCAAAGTAGAGTGGTTCATAGCGACCCAATCCGGATAAAGGTTAGCAATTTCAGACCGCAAGGAATTTGCCATCATAAATTGTACTCCTGATGAATCAGGCCGGTATAGTAAAATGAAACCGCGCCCCTTCTTTTCCTGTCGATTCACACCAGATGCGCCCACCATGCCGCTGCACGATTTTGCGGCAAAGGGGTA
This sequence comes from Alphaproteobacteria bacterium, assembly GCA_021730835.1. Taxonomy (GTDB): domain Bacteria; phylum Pseudomonadota; class Alphaproteobacteria; order Rickettsiales; family UBA998; genus JAKFYP01. The sequence continues at coordinate 8,735 of JAKFYP010000206.1, read as the reverse complement.
AACCCACGCCAATGCCCTGTATTTCCTTTTTTTCATGAACGCTGCGAAACAAAGAGAAGATTTTCTCCTGATAATCCTGCCCGATACCGATACCATTATCCTCAACCACGAAATGCCACCCGTTCACCTGACGCTCGGCGGCAATGGTGATTTCGGGTGCTATCCCCAAGCGGGAGAACTTGAGCGAATTATCCAGCAATTGACTAAAGAGCATGTGTATCTGCCCCGGATCGCCCTGAATGGACGGCAAGGCATTAATGGCAATCCGGGCATTTTTTTCTTCAATCTGCCGATGCAGACTTTTTGTCGCCAGCCCGGCCTGAAGGCTGCAATCCACCGCAACGAAAGGCTGGGAACGGGTATTCAGCCGGGAATACTGTAACAACGCATTAATCATTGCCTCGGTTTTATATATGGACTGCTCAATCACGGCGGCAAAACGCCGCTCCTCCGGGCCGATTTTATCCGCCAGCCTGTCCATGAGGATTTTGCTGACCTCACGGATATGACGCAGCGGCGCATTGAGGTCATGCGACACGATATAGGTAAATTCATCGAATTCCTTCTGCAGGGCTTCGTAGCGCTCCGCCGGAACGTCAGGGGATACATCGCGTTGAGGTTGTGCCATAAATCATACCACCTTACGTAGGGATTCATCGACCGGAAGCACCACGATGCTAAACCAGAATCCTTCGATCGCGCTGACGATCTGAGAAAACTTGCTCATGCTCACCGGCTTGATGATATAGCTGTTTGCATGGAGCTTATAGCTTTTCAGCACGTCCTGTTCCGATTTAGAACTGGTCATGATCACTACGGGGATACATCTAAGCTCGACATCCGCCTTGATTTCGGCCAGCACCTGCCTGCCGTCCTTTTTCGGAAGGTTGATGTCGAGCAAAATCAGGTCTGGGGTAACGGCGTGGCGGTATTCTCCTTCTTTATGGAGATAGTGCATGGCCTGCTCGCCATCCATGACGACATGGAGGTTATTGGCAATCTTGCCGGTTTTAAATGCCTCCTGCGTCAACAAAATATCGCCTTCGTCATCGTCAATCAGCAAGATTTCCACAGGCTTTGTTTTATCAGTATTCATGCGACTTCCCTCTGTTTTTCATTTGCCGTGATCATCCTTCTGGGGACGGTAAAGTAAAATACAGTTCCTGTGCCGGGTTCCGACTCGGCCCAGATACGCCCACCCAAATTGTCAATGATCTTCCTGCATATCGCCAGCCCGATACCTGTTCCGCTGTATTCCTGCTTACTATGCAATCGCTTGAAGGGAACAAAAATTTGCTCGCAATACTCCTGCTTCATGCCTATTCCATTATCTTTGACATTAAAAAGCCATGTGTTTTCTTCTTTCACGACCCCAATATGGACTTTTGGCCTCACATTTTTTTTATTGTATTTTAGTGCATTGCCAACCAGATTTTGTAAAACGCGCTGAAACCGCACCGGGTTTACAAAAAGTACGGGCAGCGGATCATGGGTAATCACGGCTTCCGTTTCGTGTATACGTTCGCTCAAATTGGCGCATACATAGCGCAACATATCCTCGCAATTGACTTCCTGCTCTTTTTCCGCTTCCTGACCCAGCCGTGCTTAATCGAGCAAATCGTCAATAAGGGTCTGCATACGGGCGGCGGCATCGCAGGAAATCGAGAGATATTTACGGGCATCGTCTTCCAGCGCCGCGCTATAGCGATTCTCCAGCAACTCGGAGAAGTTGCGGATCATCCGCAGCGGCTCCTGCAAATCATGTGAAGCGACATAGGCAAACCGCTCCAGTTCGACATTGGAGTCGGCCAGTTCGGCAATGAGCTGATCGCGTTCCGTATCGGCCTTGCGGCGGCTGGTAATGTCCCGCACAATGCCGCTAAACAGCCTTTTTTCGCCGATCCAGACTTCGCTCACCGATAAATCCAGCGGGAAAACGCTGCCATCCTTGCGCTTTCCCTCAACTTCGCGGCCTATGCCGATAACCCGGGCCACACCCGTATTGCGATAATTCTTCAGATAGCCGTCATGTGCGCTCTGATAAGGATCCGGCATCAGCATGCTGATATTACAGCCGATAACTTCCGCCGCCTCGTAGCCGAAAATATGCTTACAGGCCGGGTTGAAGCTCTGGATATAACCCTTTTCGTCGATGGTAATCAGCCCGTCCACCGCATGCTCGATGATATTGCGCATACGGATTTCACTCTCCGACAATGCCGCCGTTTTCATCGCCACTTCGCGCCTGACGCGCATATTTTGCGTCACGATGTTGAAAGTCACAAAGCCCGCCATGCCAGTGAGCAACAGGCCGCCGATCAGCAGCGCCCACGGCAGTCCGCCCGGCGCCTGCGAGAGATAACTTGAGGTTGGCGTCAACAATACGGTCAGTTTCTGACCGTCAAACGTGACTTCATTCTCGTAATAATAAACGCTGCGCCGCCGGATGCTGGTATAATTCTTCAGCTCCGGAGCCTGCTGAAAGAGCTGATCGGCCTTCTCATCCTCGCCATAAGCATAGATTGGCGACTGCGACTTGCTCTCATAAATAAAAATGCTGAAATTATCCTGATCCGGCATTTTGGTGATCGTATTCTGAATCATTGCGCCAATATCAAAAACGGCGAGCACCACTCCTTCCTCCGGAGGTTGCAACGCCAGAAAAATTCCCAGCGACTTGGTCCCGCGAAAACTCTCCGTCTGAATGACCGGTTTATCCTGCTTTATCTCCCTGCCCAGCGCGGCAATATGACGTTTTAGCAGGCGTGGGCCTGAACCGGATGCACTGTAGATCACTTTGTCATCCTGAATAAACGCAATGCCCCTGAAGGCGGGATATTGCGCAATCGGAGCGGTAAACATCTCAAATTCATCCTTTGTCACCGACTCGGAAGCGGAAAACATCTGGCGCACGAGTTCTGTTTGAGCGACATAAAACGATAATTCCCGCTCAATTGCCTGAAAGCGAATTTCCGCGTTATGACTGAAGTTTCTTTGTAATTCACGGACATTAAGACTGATCGTGATGATAAACGTCAGGGTGGATATCACGACTCCGGCAATAATGAGAAAAACCGGAAGCCGGAACGAACGGATAACATGCAGGGATGTGTCCTCGGTTACCATACGTTTTACCATTATTCATCTTCGGGTTTACCGTGGCCAAACTGATCCATCAGCAGCGGGATCAGGGGATAGATCATCACGGCTGTTGCGATGGAGACCGCCGCCGTAATCACTTTGAGGATTCCTTCCAGATAATAATACGGCTTCCACAGGGTGACAATTGACGCCAGATGGGTGATGCCGCAAAAGGTGATAAAGACGGCAAACATCACAAATACCCAGCGAAACGGTATCTGGGCACGATAATGGCGCAGCAGGTAGATCAATGTCACAGGTATCGAGAAATAGGCGATGGCAACGGCAAGATCGGCAATGACGTGCATCCAGACCAGTTCGGGCTGCCACAGGTAACAATGCCCGTGTGGCATATAGCGATCCGTGCTGAAAAGCGCATTATACAATCCACTCCCGGTTTCATCCATATCTCTTGCCTCCTCCTAGGGTTGCCAGATATACTGGCACAGTTTTTTTGCGTTGCGGCATATGGCAACCCGGAAACACCGTTTTATCCTCCATATTTTAGATTTCCTGCATAGGCTGTGCCATCTTTTCCCAGAGGCTTTATCCACACAGAGGCTTGACTTTTGCCGGCCAACCCGATAGAAACCCCCGTTCACACAGGAATCCGGGTAGCGATATGAAAGTTCTCAGTTCACTGAAATCGGCTAAAGCGCGTGATAAACATTGCCGTGTTGTACGGCGCAAGGGCCGTATTTATGTCATCAACAAGATGAATCCCCGCTTTAAGGCGCGCCAAGGCTAGCAGTCCGCTCCCTACGGCTAAGACAGGGTTTTCCCTCGTATTTCGTGGATTAGGTATAGATATGCCTGACTCTCCCCTGCTTTCCGTCTATCGCCGCAGCCCCACCATCATGGCTCGCGGGGATGGGTGCTACCTGTTTGATGACAAAGGCAAATCCTATCTGGATTTTGCTACCGGCATTGGCGTCAGCGCGTTTGGGCATTGCAATCCCCGGCTGATTGCGGCGATTGAAGCCCAGTCCCGGCAACTCTGGCACTGCTCCAACCTCTATCATACCCCGCCGCTTGACCGTTATGCGGCCAGACTCACCGCCAATACCTTCGCCGATAAGGTTTTTTTCTGCTCCTCTGGCACGGAAGCCGTTGAGGCGGGGATTAAAGCGATACGGCGCTATCATTACCGGCGGGGAGAGTCCCACCGCATACGCATTCTGGTCGCCGAAGGGGCGTTTCACGGGCGCACGCTCGGGGCGCTCTCAGCCTGCGCCCACGCCCCCAGCCGCGAGGGATTCGGGCCGCTGCTCGAAGGTTTCGACGTGGTGGCCTTTCATGACATCGCCGCGCTGGAGGCCGCTATAGGGGATAACACGGCGGGGATATTGCTGGAGACCATTCAGGGAGAGGGGGGAATTCGCTCGCATTCACCCGAATACCTGCAAAAAGCGCGAAAACTGTGCGATACGCACGGCATCCTGCTGGCGCTCGACGAGGTGCAATGCGGGTTTGGCCGCAGCGGCACGCTGTTTGCCTTCGAGCAGGCGGGGATTGTACCGGATATAGCGATGCTGGCCAAAGGCATCGGCGGGGGTTTCCCGCTGGCGGCGCTGCTGCTGAGCGATCACGCGGCCAGCGGCATGGAACCGGGTAGCCACGGCTCGACTTACGGCGGCAATCCGCTGGCGATGGCAGTGGGTGATGCAGCGCTTGACCTGTTGCTGGAAAAAGGTTTTCTTGCGCATGTCGGGGAGATGGGGGAAGCGCTCGGCGCGGCATTGGCAGCGCTGGGTCAACAATTTCCCCATGTATTTAGCGGCAGCCGGGGCAACGGCCTGATGCAGGCGCTGATTCCGGCGCGCCCCGAATCCCGCTACGCCCTCAGCGATGCCCTGCGCGAGCGCGGCCTGCTGGTCGCCCCGGCGGTCGGCGGGGTGATTCGCCTGTTGCCGCCACTGGTCGTGCAACCGGCGCACATAGAGGATGCGGCGCGCATGATTGCCGATGTGGCGCAATCGCATTTCCCGGCGTAATAAATCCGTCACATATATATGTTAGGGGCTGGCCTAGTATAGTGTGGGCATCTCTATCAACCTGATTTTCGTTTAAGTTTGGTATAAAACTCTCCGTCTTTGGTTTTTGGTTTGGTTGTCTATTTCAGGCATATTTTTCTTTTTTGTTGATCCCAGCGTTCTCAAGCATGATCGCCTACCCCTCCACCTTCTCGAAATCGGCCAGTTTTGAAAATAATTCCCGCAGGCGCGACAGCAGATGCAGGCGGTTTTTACGAATATCGGGATCGTTGGCGTTGACCAGTACTGCCTCGAAGAACGCATCCAGCGGTATTCGCAACGTGGCAATCAGCCGCATCGCTTCGGTATAATTCTCCTGCTCGCAGGCTTTGGCAACCGGTTGCTCCACGGCTTCAAGCGCCGCGAACAGCCCGCGTTCCTCCTCTTCGGCGAATAATCCCTCGCGGATATGCCCGCTATAGGAGCATCCGTCTTTTTCCTCTTCCTTACGCACGATATTGGTGGCGCGGCGGCAGGCGGCCAGCAGGTTCGCTCCGTCATCTGTAGCGAGAAAGGCGTCGAGTGCCCGCACCCGGGCGACCAGCCGCACGAGGTCGTCTTCCCCAAGCGAAAAAACGGCGTCAATCAGGTCGTGCCGCACGCCTTCATCCCGCAGGATGACTTTCAGCCGCTCGGAGAAGAAAGCCAGTAATTCGCCGGAGACAGCGCCTTTATCAACCCCTTTGAGCACGGCCTTGCCGTAACGCCCGATGGCGTGATCAATGGCGATACGCAATGGCAGGCGCAGCTCGTTATCGAAAATAATGCGGATGATGCCGATAGCGGCGCGGCGCAGCGCAAACGGGTCTTTGGAGCCGGTCGGTTTCTCACCGATGGCGAACAGCCCGGCGAGGCTGTCGAACCGGTCGGCCAGCGCGACGGTGACGGATACGGGATGCCCGGGTGTCTCATCGTTTGTGCCGGCGGGGCGGTAATGGTCGCGGATGGCGTCGGCTACTTCGGCATCCTCACCCTGTTCGAGCGCGTAGTAGCGACCCATAACGCCCTGCAATTCGGGAAACTCGCCAACCATGCCCGAGATAAGATCGGCCTTGGCCAGTTGCGCCGCCCGCTCGACCTTGCCGAGATTGGCGTGTGGTACGAAAACGGCCAGAAACGTTGCCAGCCCGCTGATGCGCGCCGTCTTTTCCGCTACGCTGCCGAGCCGGGCGTGAAAGATCATTTTCTCCAGCCCCGGCAGTAATTCGCCCAGCGGCTTGCGGCGATCCTGATCCCAGTAGAATCGCCCGTCTTCCAGCCGTGCCCTGAGCACCTTGCGGTTGCCTGAAATAATCCGCTCGCCGCCGTCTTTGGCAATCATGTTGGAGACAATCAGGAAGGCGGGGGCTAAAGAATAGCTCCCCCCTTGAGGGGGAGCGGACGAAGCAAGACTGCTTGCAGTCGATGCTGAGTCGTGGGGGGTATGCGGTGACGATGTTCCCCCCACGTTTCGAGCGGCATCCTTTGGACTTGCTCTCAACTGCTCCCCCTCAAGGGGGGGGCCGGATAGCAACGCAAAATATTTCTGGTGGTGACGCATCTCCAGTACCGGCACTTCCGGCGGCAGGTCGAGATATTTCGGCTCGAAATGCCCGAGGTAACATACCGGCCATTCGACCAGCCCGGTGACTTCACTCAGTAACCCGTCATCGGGCCGCACGGAAAGCCCCGCCTTCAGGGCTTCGCCTGCCGCGAGTTGCGCGATTCGGTCACGGCGTTTCTCAGCATCAGCGATGACGTAATGTTGCTCCAGCAGCGATTCGTAATCGGCGGGGGAGGGGACAATGATACTCCCTGCTTCTCCTTTATGCTCCCCCCTTGAGGGGGAGCAGCCGAAAGCAAGGCTATCAGCCGCTGCTTGAGGTGTGGGGGGTGTGCTTTGTTGCGTTACCCCCCCACCAAAATCCATGTTTTGCGACTCGGATTTTGACTCCCCCTCAAGGGGGGAGTGGTGTTCCCGGGAGGAGAGAAACCGATGCCCCCATGTCCGGTTATTAGCCGTCAGGTGGCCGAATGTTACCGGCACGACGGCGTTATCCAGCAAGCAGAGAATATTGCGCAGGGGCCGCACCCATTGCATCTCATATGCCCCCCAGCGCTGCGATTTCGGCCAGGGGAATTGCAGAAGGATTTTCTCAATAATGGTGGGAAGCGCCTCGGCGGTTGGGCGACCCTTTTCCTCGATAATGGCGAAATAGAAGCAATCCTTGCCCTTTTCGCGCTGCTCCAGTCGTTCAGGCGAAAGCCCCACCGATTTGCAGAACCCTTCCACGGCCTGAGCGGGCGCGCCAATTTTCGGCCCTTTGCGCTCAACCTTCATATCCGGCTGCATCGCTGCCAGCCCTTCGATTAAAATACCAAGCCGCCTCGGGGTGACGAAACTTTTTACCGCCCCGTGCGCAAGCCGCGCCCCAGCCAGCGCTTCGGTAAGCGCCTCCTGCAAATGCGCGGAAGCATCCGCCTGCATCCGCGCCGGGATTTCTTCGGAGAAGAGTTCGAGAAGGAGGTCAGGCATGGGGAAGTTGCGAGTTGCGAGTTGTAAGTTTCGAGAAAAATATCCTAGTAAATCCAAAAAACATGATGTCAGTGAATCGTTGTGTGAGTTCGGTAAAAAGCATGTTTATTCTCCATCTTCTTGCAACTTGCAACTCGCAACTCGCAACTTATTTTCCCCATCCACCATAATCACCGGCGGTTTGTGTGCGCGGGCTTCCTGCTCATCCATTGAGGCAAACGCGCAGATAATCACCAGATCGCCTTTTTGCACCAGCCGCGCCGCCGCGCCGTTGACGATAATACACCCGCTGCCACGTTCTCCCGCAATGGCATAGGTGGTGAAACGCGCCCCGTTGTGGATGTCGAGTACGTCCACCTGTTCGTAGGGCAGGATATTCGCCGCCTCCAGCAAACCGGCGTCGATGGTGATCGAGCCTTCGTAATGCAGGTCGCTGCCGGTCACCGTCGCCCGGTGGATTTTGGATTTGAGGAGGGTCAGGAACATGGGTTGCACGAATCGGGTTTTAAGGTATAGATTAACACTGGACAATTTTTATATTTGTAGCTACAATAATGCTCGATATTACTTACGATACGGCCAAGCGGGATAAAACGCTCAAAGAACGGGGACTCGATTTCCAGGACGCGGCGGAAGTGTTTGCCGGTCCTGTCTATGAGATCGAGGATAAAAGATGGGATTACGGCGAAGAACGCATGATGTGCTTTGGTTTGCTGCGTGATCGTCTGGTTGTCGTGGGATATGTCGAACGGAATGGCCTGCGGCATGTTTTTTCGATGAGGAGAGCCAATGCAAGGGAACAAAAAAGGTTTGGGAAGCGACTTAGCTAAAGTGGATGCCCATGTCATCCAGCCGGAGGAATACGAGGAATTGCCGGAGTGGACGGATGAAATGTTCGATGCCGCCGATCTGTATATCGGCGGCAAGCTGATACGCCGGGGCAGGCCGCGCAAGGCTTCGGCCAAACAACTGGTGTCGCTGCGGCTGGACGCCGATGTGCTTGAGGGCTTTCGCGCCACGGGCAAGGGCTGGCAGACCCGCATCAA
>JAKFYP010000086.1 GCA_021730835.1 Alphaproteobacteria bacterium | reverse complement strand
GGTTTTACCAGTGTTTCTGCTTATGAGGAAGGTGTGGAAGGCTGGTTTGGCAAGCAATCAGCCAAAGCGGCGTAAACCGCGGCGGCTTTGATTTCGAGGGACGCTTTACGCGTCCCTTTTTTTATGGGGGTAGCTTCCTATTGACTTTCCGGGTGCGTGATTTTAGAAACAACGCTCCCTTGCGCGCCTGACAGGGGAGGCATTCCTGTTTGTTCGGTCGTTTGTGCCGGAAGTTGTGCCGGGACAGTAGCTCAGGTGGTTAGAGCGCACGCCTGATAAGCGTGAGGTCGGAGGTTCAACTCCTCCCTGTCCCACCATCACTTCAGAATCAAAGTTCGATTCCTCTGCGGTGGCTTCCCATCAAGAGTTGCGCGGAGTTCTACGTTTTTTGCTCGCTCATAGTGCTGTAAATATGCAAAACAAACCAACTTGCCACACAATGTAGGCAAATGGCCATTTTCATGGAGTTCTATTATTTCTAGGGTGCGATGCCCACTAATACCAAGGGTACAGCAGGAATGCCACGTCCCTGACGAATGAGATTATAAAGCTCACCCTCATAATAGGCCACGCCTGACGACATTTCTTGCTGAAGTTCTTTCATTGGCAGTATTTCAATACCAACGTCAATTACATCACCCACAAAAAAAGCCATATGTTTGACGAATAAGTCATAGGCAACGAAGGAATACTTGCCAAATTGGACTTCAACCGCCGTTCTATCTTTTACGAAGTCGGTCTGATTGTACGAAAAAATCGGCTTGCCACCCGCCGCTTCAATTTGTGCCTTCTGCTGAGCCGCCTCTAAATGGATGGTTTTCCTGATAAGCTGTGCGTCCTCAGTTACCCAATAGGATGTACGCGACTCATGCCAGCCAAACTTGGAAAGCCCCTCATTCATACGTTTATTCATCTCGATAGGAGAATAAAAACGCTTGCCAGAAGTGCGCTTCTCTTTTGATTCTTTCGTTTTGCAGGCTTCGGCGTCAATTTTTGATACAACTTTCTTAATTTCTTCCCAGAGATTGGGTTTATGTACCATCAGATATTCAAGCCCATTGAGATGGGAATAGTGCGTTACAATTCTCACTTGTGCCCCCCATATGGTTGGGAAGGGTCATAAATAGGCTTATGCATTTCTCGGGTTTTTAATGTGCCGGCACGAAGCTCATGGATGCGCTGCCAAGCTATATCTACATACTCTGGAACAACATCGCACCCGTAACCAATCCGCTTGTGTTTTGCTGCACCAACCACGGTAGATCCTACGCCCATATACGGGTCAAAAACAGAGTCACCTTCATCAGTCATAGACAGCACCAGCCGCTCTACCAATTCTACCGGAAATTGGCATGGGTGAATGGTTTTTTCTGCATGGTTGTGTTTGACATTTGGGAAAATCCAAACATCACCCGGATTTTTTCCGTTTGGATTTGACGACAGCTGTCCTGCTTTAGGGCCTTTATAATATTTTTTATTAGGATATTTCGATGGCACACGAATTGGATCAAGATTGAATGTGTAGTCATCCCCTTTTGTAAACCACATAATTGTTTCATAACGGCCTGACATACGATTTGAACAGTGCAGCCCGTGCTCAAAATGCCAGACAATACGGTTGCGAAGTTTTAATCCATGATCTTTGAAGATATGGTATAGAATTATATCAAGAGGGAAAATTTCGCCGTCCTGCACATGGTTTCCAACTTGCCAACATAATGAGCCATTTGGATGCAGCAAGCGCACACATTCGGAAATGACTTGTGCCTGATCTTGTATATAGTTTTTAAGAGGGGACTTTTTCTCATAAGATTTCCCTATGTTATAGGGCGGAGAGGTCATGATAAGTTTCATGCTGTTCTTTTTTAGTGGTCGCATGAAATTTAGATTATCTTGGGAAGCCATCACAACGTCACGGTCAGTATTGAGTCTGGAAACCCTACGAGTATCCTCCAACAAACTGACTTGCATAAAAATCTCCAACTTTTGAATAGCCACCTAAAACGGAGCATAAACTAATTCACTTACTTATCAAGCTGCTGCTATCGAGCGCCGCCCACAATCCAATATTTTGCTGAGCCATTGCAGCCCCTCTACCAATTCACCAAAAGAGTTCGAGGTTAGTCCGCTGCCGACCACCATCACCGCCGGACGAATTTGCGCATGGTATCGGTAGCCAGCGCTCCCAGCCCTGCCAGTTTTTCTCTGCCCTGCGCCGTCATTTTCCCAAACCGCATGACATCCTCAATACGGCGGTCGAGAAATTCCCAGGTTTCCTTTCGGCCCTCGGAGTCGTCCTGCAACCAGCAAAGCAGAGTGGACGCATAGACTTTTCCCAGCAGCCCGCGCTTGGTGTACCAGTTAAAATCGGTTGATTCATCCCCGGCGGCACGCCACATCAGATCGGTCGTGCCCCACAGGCGGCGCATCGCCTGAAGATTGCCGGGCGGCAGGCAGCTTTTTCCCACAGCGCGGCGTACCGCCTCACGGTACGGCTCCATCAGCTCCAGCCGTGTGCGAACGCACAGCGCGATCCGCTCTCGCACCCGCAGCGCCGCCAGATTGCGATCCGCCAGCGCCTCCAGCATCCGCCGGTCAAGCCCGGAGATAAAAAACGCCAGCGCCTCCTCGCCTCCTCCCGGAAAGGCCCGCTTCGCTTCGAGCCTGTCCAGACCGGCATCCTGCGCGCCCGCCTGCAATGCAGACGCCGACCATCCCGTAAAGGGAATATGCAAAAGCGCCGCCTCCAGAATGGCGCGGCGCAGGGTTTCGCGTTCATTATCCACGGTTGGCTCCTGCTGACATATTTGCTATGGTATAATAAACTCACCCGTCCTTGTCATGCAACACGTCATCCCTACCCGTAAAGAAGTATTCCGCTATCCCGGCAGCCTGCTGGCCACATGGTTCGGTTCGGGCCTGATTCGCGTAGCTCCCGGTACGATGGGTTCGCTGGCGGCTATGGTGTGCGCCGTGCCGTTCCATTTTCTCGGCAGCCTGCCGCTGATGTTCGGCTCGCTGATGCTGTTTGTCGCCGGAATCCCCATCTGCAACGTCTATATGCGACGGCATGGGCGCGAGCACGATCCAAAGGAGGTCGTCATTGACGAGGTGGCCGGAATGTGGCTGGTGCTTTCTATCATGCCGATGGATGTGTTTTCCTATCTGGTGGCGTTTGCCGCCTTTCGCTTTTTCGATATTGTCAAGCCCTGGCCGATCTCGCTGGCTGACCGGAAAATCACCGGAGGATTCGGCGTCATGTTCGATGACTTCCTCGCGGCGGTGTTTGCTATCGTTATCCTGATTCTCGGGATGCGGGCTTTTGATTATGTTTGATTCCCTGCTACTCGCCGATGCGGCCGATCTGCTGGAACAGGCGCGCCACCGGTCGTGCGTTTTATGCACAGCGGAATCCTGCACGGGCGGGTTGATTGCCGCCCTGCTGACCGAAATCCCCGGCAGTTCTGACGTGTTTCTTGGCGGGCATGTGGTTTATGCCAACGAGGCAAAGCGGCGTTTTCTGGGTGTTCCCCATTCGCTGCTCAGCGAATACGGCGCGGTGAGCGAACCGGTCGCCCGGGCGATGGCTCAGGGCGCGGCGGAGTCGTTTGCCCATATCGCGGAGCAAAGAAATGTGCTGGCCATAGCGGTAACCGGCATTGCCGGGCCGGACGGCGGTACGCCGGATAAGCCGGTTGGCACGGTGCATATTTGTGCGGCGACTCATCCCGGTGGGGCCGGGGCGCATCATTGTTTCCGATTCTCCGGCAACCGCCGGGAAATACGTCTGACCAGCGTGCGGGAAGCCGTCGCCATGATGCGGGAGGCCATCTCTTATACCATTTCACGATCAATGAAGCATTGATCGCGGTTACGCGCCATGAGGCGCGGCGCGCTACCTTTATGCGCAAGCATAAAGGTAATCAGCTATATTAGCCTTCCACGTCCTCATAAGGCTGAGGCTCAATCTCAGCCAGTTCCGGCTCGCCTTCGGGGCGGATGCGCCAGTGCCGCACCTTGACGACGACCGTGCCTGCCATGATGTCGTGCCATGCCCGGTTTTTACGGTCGACCAGAATCCAGAGCATACCCAGCCCCAGAAACAGACCGGAGAGAATGCTGCCACAAAAGCGCACGACATATTGCCGTGTGGTGGGAGCGTCGAACGTGCCGTCATTAACGATACGCATGCGCAACAGCCATTTGCCCGGCGTGGTATTGGAGCGAGTCCAGCAAAAGATAAAGATGGCGCCAAAAATAGCAGTTTGAAGCAGCGAATTCATCAGCCAGCCACTGGCGAATCCGGGCTGCGAGAGCTGGTAGCGCAAATCGCTGCCGTGCCCCGGCCCGAAATTGAAGGAGTAGAAAAATTCAGCGCGCTCTGCTCCGTAAATCATCGCTGCCAGATGGAAGAAAACCGGCCAAAGCAGCATCAGGCTGAGGATCATATCGAAAGCGGAGGCGAACACACGGTCGTTGAAACCGGCGTAGCGCACTTCTCCCGGTCGCAACGCTTTTTTGCGTTTGCCGAACCAGTGCTCAGGCTTAGATACTTCCAGCATTCTACCCTGCAACTTGTCGAGCAGGGCAATCGGGTCTTTGCGGTTCTTTGGCTCGTTGTCATCCGTCATGGCACAATCCTGTCAGGTCGGGGGCATGGCGCAGCGCCGCTTCCCAGTAACGCATCCGTTCATCATGCGTCTTTACCGGCAGACCGTCAAGCGGCAGGCGCGGCAAGGCCAGCAGCGGCGCACCGGAGCCTGAGAGCGTGGCAATCGCGGCGGCGGTATCGTGCATATCCGGATGCTCTCCCGCCGAGGCGCTCAAAACAATGCCCGCCAGCTTCAGGCCGCGTGCCCGGATCACTTCGAGCGCGCTCAGTGTATGGCTGATTGCGCCCAGATACGTGCCGCAGGCCAGTATCACCGGAAAGCGCAGAGTGGTCGCCAGATCGAGTATCGTATGGTTCTCCGTCAGTGGACTCATGACGCCGCCCGCTCCTTCTATCAGCAATGTACCTGCGTGCGGAACGCGGCAGAAGGTTGTAATGGCCTCGAAACTGAGACTCATCCCTTCCCGCTTTGCCGCGATGGGGGGCGATAATGGGGCGGTAAGACGCCACGGGCAGATACGATCCAGAGTCAGTTTATCGGCGTGTTGGCCAAGCGCGGCGGCGAGTAATGCCCCGTCGCCACCGCTATCGTCGCAACCGCTGGCGATCGGCTTGCGCAGGGTGACGGCATGCCCGTGAGCGGATAACTGCCGGGCCAGCAGGCCGGTAATCAGGGTTTTCCCGGCGTCCGTACCGGTGGCGGTGATAAAAAAGGACATGAACGATGGGTATCCGTGGCAACCAGATTTTCATTGGCTTTCAGCATAACACCTTATCGCATGTAGATGGCCACAGGAATCAACCCCCAAACGAGACTTTCGGTGGTTCAGCCATCGCCTGCTTTTCTTCCACCGACAACTCGAAGAAAGGCTCCTTGCCGAAAGCCATCGTCCGGGCAATGAGAATCGCTGGGAATTGCTCAATAGCGGTGTTGTATTCGTTGGTGGCGTTATTGAAGAAGCGGCGCGAAGCGGCAATCTTGTTTTCGATATCGCTAAGCTCGGCTTGTAATTGCTGGAAATTGGCACTTGCCTTGAGGTCGGGATAATTCTCCGCCACGGCCATCAATTGCATCAGCGCCGCCCCCAGATGATTCTCCGCGTGGATGCGCTCGTTGGTCTCCCCGGCGCGCATGGCGGTTGAGCGAGCCTGCGTGACTTTCTCGAGCAACTCCTTTTCATGCGTGGCGTAACCCTTCACCGTTTCAACCAGATTAGGCACGAGGTCATAGCGCAGGCGCAATTGTACCTCAATATCAGCGAAAGCGTTACGCCGTGTCTCACGCAGAGCGACGAGGCGGTTATAGAGCACCACCCCGAACAGGAAGAGGCCGCAAAGGATAATCAGCAAGATGAGGAAGGGCGACATAGAAAAACCATCCTAAAAATAATGGTACAGGGCGTTACGAAGGAATTCGAGCACCAGAATCAAAACCACCGGCGACAGGTCAATGCCGTTGAGTTCGGGCATAAACCGGCGAATCGGCGCCAGCATCGGCTCCAGCAGCCGGTTGAGCACGTCAAACACCTTGCTGACGACCGGATGCCAGCGGTTGACGATATTAAACGAAATCAGCACGCTCAGGATAATCCAGATAAACAGGGCCAGCTTGATCAGCCAGATCACGTTGGCGAGAAGAATAACAAACGGGCTTGGCGTGGTGACGGCGTAGGGCATGACGACTCCGTGATGGATTTAAGTATATATAATGAGACATGGCGGCAAAGTCCAGTTGCGAGGTGACTACCCGTGACCGGCCAGTATCTGTCCGGCGAGATAGAGCGATCCGGCAATCAGCACGTCGCGGGCGGGGGAGGGGAGGGCGGCTATCGCCTCCGCCGGCGTATCAAACGGGCGGGCGTCCAGCCCCAGCCTTGCCGCGACCGCGCATAAGGCCGGCGGCGGCTGGCAATTCTCCCCGGCGATCGGCACGCAGGAAAGCGAGGCCAGATGCGCGGCTAAGGGAGCAAGAAACCCGGCGGCATCCTTGCCCTGCATCATGCCGATGACGGCATGGGGGCGTTTTTCTTCCGATGCGCACCATGCGCCGAGGATGTCCCCAGCTCCCGGATTATGGCCGCCATCCAGCCAGAGCGTTGCCCCGGCAGGCATCGCTTCGACAAGCGGCCCGCGTGTTAAGTGCTGCAATCGTCCCGGCCAGACAGCTTCGGCCAGACCCCGGCGGATGGGCGCTGTATCCGGCTGCTGGCCGAGTTGCTCCATACAGGCGATGGCGGTTGCGGCATTGGCGTATTGATGCGGCCCCGGCAAAACCGGGGTGCAACCTCGATATTCCCGGTGACGGGAGCGATAGGTAAATCCCTGCCTCCCCGGTTCAAACGCCCATTCATGGCCGCAGCGAAACAGGGGGCATCCAGTCTGCTCCGCTGCCACTTCGATGGCCGCCAGCGCCTCCGGCCTTTGCGGGGCGACGACGCAGGGGACGCCTGATTTCAGGATTCCGGCCTTCTCGCGGGCGATGGCGGCAAGGCTGTCACCCAGATATTCCGTATGGTCGCGGGAGACCGGGGTAATCACTGTCAGCGCCGGGCGCTCGATAATATTGGTAGCATCCAGCCGCCCGCCGAGGCCGACCTCCAGCAGCAGGTAGTCGGCGGGATGATCGGCAAAAGCGAGGAAAGCCGCCGCCGTCGTGCTCTCGAAATAAGTGACGGGAAAGTCACGGGCGGCTTCAAGCACCCGCTCCAGCAGGGGCCTGAGCGCCCCGTCGTCAATCGGGGTGTCGCCGACGGCGATGCGCTCGTGAAACCGCACCAGATGCGGTGAGGTATAGCGGTGCACCCGCTTGCCCGAGGCGCTCAGCATCGCCGCCAGAAAGGCGATGGTCGAGCCTTTGCCGTTGGTTCCGGCAACATGGATCACCGGCGGCAACCGGTGCTCCGGATGGCCAAGGCGCTCCAGAAACAGCCGGATGCGCTCCAGCGACAGGTCAATGGTCGGCAGGGGATGGTGTTCCAGAGCGGCAAGCAGGGTGGTCGTATCCATCATACGGGATGAAAATTCACTGAATTGTCATAAACAGAGGCCATATAATCTGCTAGGATGTTTTACATCAAAGGTAGGCATCACGGTTAAACCGGAAGGAGGATACACGTATATGCTATTCGATCCCAAACATTATATCCAGCCCCTCGATAACCATTATGTGTTATGCAATAATCCCGTGGCAGACGGGGGCTTGAGCGCCATTACGGTGAACACTTCTCTGCAGGGTGAGCATAAGCGCGCCTTTCAGGATGCGGTGCGCCGGATGGTGCTCAATAAATTATTTTCGCCAAAATTCGCGGAAGTGATTCTCTTGGCGACCGATATACAGTATAATAACGCTTGCAGCGAATCCGCTTAGTCAGGCAAGGAATCAGGAGAAAAATGATGAGTTTAGAAACCACTAATGCTACCGAAGCGCCCAATGCGGCGACGATGATTGCCGGGACGGTAAATGACAGCATCAAAGAAACACCGCATGCAATCGGTTCGATTGAAGTAACCAAGGAAGGCGATATGCGGATTCTGTTTGACGGCGATCTGACAATGCCGGCGTCCCAGCAACCGGCTATCGGTGCGGTTCATGTACCTGCGAATCATGATCCCGCACTGATTACGAATCAGATACAGAATTTAGGTCCCTATGTTACGCCGTATCAGGGGAAAACCCATGTCGCCCAGCCCGGAGTGCCTGCCCATGCCGGTAATCACCGCAACGCGCTGTCCTCTCAGGCTTCCGACAAGGCGGTGAAGGATTTACTGGATGCGCTGAATATGAACGCGGGAGCGCCGGGCCATAACAACGCCGGCGCGGAATATAACCTGCCGCATAAAATCGCCGGGGGGGAAAGCAGTGCCGCTTATCAGAGAATGGTCGAAAACTCCAGAGAGGGCGGAGAACGCCAGCTTTGAAGTATCTCACCGGGAGAGCGGGCTTATATAGCATAAACATGACGCCGCATAGGCAGTGCGCCCGCAGTCGCGGGCGATAGCCGATTCAGGTTATGTATAACCAACGGTTTGCTGAAGTGAATCGGCTATAACCCTTCCGTCTCCTCATGTAAGCCGCTTCCGGCAGGCTCTGCGGGCCTGAAATAGTCACAATCCACTACTGCGAATCGCTGGCAGTGGAGGAGTCATCGCTCTTGCTGATTAATCCCAGATCAGTCAGGCAGGCCTCAAGCTCGTCATACTTCAATGGCTTGACGATATAGGCATCGGCCCCTTTTTTCATGGCGCGTAGCGTATTGACTTCATCATCCACTCCCGTGCACATGACGATCAGCGGGCGAATCTCCGGCTTGATATGCTGCATGTATTTCAGCAACGCCAACCCGTCCAGCCCCGGCAAATACCAGTCAAGCAGGATCATATCCGGGACTTTTTGCGTAAATTCTTCAATTGCCTGTGGGACGCTCATGGATTCACGCACTTCAAAACCCATTTTTCGCATCATGGCGGCTGCGATTTTGCGGCAGGTCAACTCATCTTCGACTATCAGGCAGCTTTTCATCACGATATCTCTGTTCAGGTGACCATGACAATGTGTATCATGAGTTGATATGCCCAATAAACAATCAACCTTAAATGTACGGCCCTGACCAGCTATAAAACTTCCGAGTGTGTCTTTTCTTCAAACCGTTCGGAACGGAATTCCGTGATAACCGCCCCGTCATCCGGCTTGTCGAAGGTGGCGATATGGAAGGCGGCATCGCCCTCATTGAGCAAGGGCAGTGAGGTTTCGCCGATAATAACGCCGGGCCGGGTTGCTTCCAGTTTTAACTGGTGATTGCCGAACGGATCGGAGATGACACCCAGCACCGAGCCTTCCTCCACCAGACTGCCGAGTTTATAGCGTGGCGTCAGCATGCCGCTTTGCGGAGCGCGCACCCAATAGCTGGCCTGTGCGATACGGCTGATCGTCTGTTTTTTTACCGAGGTGGATTCCGGCAGCATGCCGATGGCCCGCATCACCGATAAAACCCCGCGTACTCCGAAGCTGACGGCATTTTCATCGAGCCGCAGCGCTTCACCGCCTTCATAGACCAGCATGGGGATGCGATATTGCCGCGCCGCCTCGCGGATTGAGCCTTCCCGAAGCGCGGCGTTGAGAATCACCGGCGCATGAAACGCCTGCGCCAGCCGCAACGTTTCCGGGTCGTCGTCAATGCAGGCGCGCACCTGCGGCAGGTTATTGCGATGGATGGCGGCGGTATGCAGATCAATCCCGTGGGTGGATTTACTGACGATCTCGCTCATAAAGGCATGGGCCAGCCGGGCGGCGAGCGAGCCTTCCTCACTGCCGGGGAAGGAACGGTTGAGATCGCGCCGGTCGGGCAGGTAGCGTGATTTCGTATTGAATCCGAAGACGTTAACGATAGGCACGGCCAGCAGAATACCCCGGATGCGCTTGAGTCCGGGATGGCGCAGCAGGCGGCGGATAATCTCCGTACCTAGGATTTCATCACCGTGCAGCGCGCCGCAGACGAACAGCACCGGCCCGTCCTGCTTGCCCCGCACGACTTCGACCGGGATGCCCATATCGGTAAAGTCATAGAGGCGGGCGATGCCGACATTGACCTGACGGCGTTCTCCCGGCCCGATCGCCGCGCCTGCAATCTGAAAATAAGTCATGAAATGCCCGTCTGAAACTCTCCGCTGACATTATCGGGATTCTGAAGTATAAGCGTCGCCGGAATCAAGCATAAGCTGCGGAGGATGCGCCATGCAGGATAAAATTGTCGTCGGACGCGAAGAATGGTGCGCCCTTGCCGAGTTGAAACTGCCCGCCATCAAGGCGCGCATTGACTCCGGGGCGCGTACATCGGCCCTGCATGCGTTCAATATCCATTCCTTCGTCAAAAACGATGAGGACTGGGTGGCGTTTGACATCCATCCCATCCAGAATAACCGGCGGATTATCCAGCATTGCAAGGCGCGGCTGGTCGGTCAGCGCATGGTCAAAAGCTCCAGCGGCCAGAACGAAAAGCGCCACGTCATCAAAACCCCGATCACCATGGGCACGGAGAGTTGGGAGATTGAAATCACCCTGACCAACCGTGACACGATGGGCTACCGTATGCTGCTCGGGCGCGAAGCCATGAAGGGCCGGATTCTGGTGGATCCCGATGGGGTGATGTATCACAGCCATATTGCCGACGAACAGGCCAGTTCGCTTTATAAAACCACCCGGCCCGCCAAGGGGGGATTGCGTATCGTGTTGCTGGCCAGCAACCCCGATCTTTACTCCAACCGGCGGATCATGGAAGCCGGGGAAATCCGCGGCCATGAGATGATTTTCGTCAATGTGCGCGAGGCTTATATGAATATCAGCGCCCGCCGCCGCGCCGTGCATTACCGCGAGGAACTGGTTGACGAAGTAGATGCGGTGATTCCCCGCCTGCGTCCGGCTCTGACCTATTACGGTTGTGCGGTGGCCCGTCAGTTCCAGTCGGGCGGGGCGTTCTGCCTCAATGAATCCTATGCGATCAAACGCTCGCGGGATAAACTTTTATCCCTGCAAATGCTGGCTGATAAGGGCATCGAGATGCCGCTGACCGGATTCGCCAGCTCGCCGGAGAATACCCGCGACCTGATCAAGCAGGTCGGCGGCGCGCCGCTGGTCGTCAAGTTGCTCGAAGGCACACAAGGGGTTGGCGTGGTGCTTGCGGAAACCAACAAGGCGGCGGAGAGCGTGATTAATGCGTTTAAAAGCCTCAAGGCCAATATTCTGGTGCAGGAATTCATCAAGGAGGCGCAGGGCAGCGACATACGCTGTTTCGTCATTGACGGCAAGGTCGTCGGCTCGATGATGCGCACTGCGGCGGAAGGCGAGTTTCGGGCCAATATCCACCGGGGTGGCACGGCCAGCGCCATTAAAGTGACGGCGGAAGAGCGCAAGATGGCGATTGCTTCCGCCAAGATCATGGGGCTGAAAGTCTCGGGCGTTGACATCATCCGCTCATCTTCGGGGCCAAAAGTGCTAGAGGTCAATTCCTCGCCCGGGCTGGAAGGCATTGAGGCGGCCACAGGCAAGGATATCGCCTCGCTGATGATTGCCGCGATTGAAAAGCAGGTGATGGGAAAATAACGCGAGCTTGTGCCGTCACGTCATTTCCCGGCATCGGCCTTTCCCTGTTAGGTGGTTAGTCCCACTTTGTGGTGGTGTAGTAGATTCTGCACTATTGTCTTTCAACTATATTTTTCCCCAGAAAAATATAGTTGCGCTCAAACGCCGCTAAGGCTTACGCGCCTCACAGCATCCACCTGTGGATGCTGTGAGGCGCGCCCGCAGTTGCGGACGATAGCCGATTCAGATTGTGTATCATCATAAAGTCAATCGGCTATAGCACAAATCACCCTTCAGACAGCGGTTTTTAGCGATGTCCATCTGGCTGGCGTGTCAATAATACGAATAAAAAAACGCAGATATTGTTATATTTGAATGGTATTTTATTAATTAATATTAATTATCGTAACAAAATTGTAACACTTCTGTGCTATTTTTCCTATATAAGCGTATAATGCAGGGGTCACATCATGGCAAAAAAGAAGAAACCAACATACCAGCCCAAGGCGGAGTCCTACCGCAGCGAGGAGCAGATGCTTGGCATCAGCCGTAAACCACGTGCCCGCCGTCACGAAGATGACGATCCTTTTTTCGATATTATCGCTAGCAGCAGTCGCCGTGAATCACGGATGCCTCTCGATTTCAGTGATCCGCGGGGCGGCTGGGAGTAGATTAACTTCTGGAGAAAATGTGCCGACACAAGTTGTCTCTAGCTGTCATCCATCTTCAGCGCGGCGAGGAAGGCCGATTGCGGAATGTCCACGTTGCCGATAGAGCGCATGCGTTTCTTACCCGCTTTTTGCTTTTCCAACAGTTTGCGCTTGCGGGTAATGTCGCCGCCGTAGCATTTGGCGGTGACGTCCTTGCCCATCGCTGAGATCGTTTCGCGGGCGATGACCTTGCCGCCGATAGCCGCCTGAATCGGAATTTTGAACAAATGCCGGGGAATCAGGTCTTTGAGGCGCTTGCACAGGGCGCGGCCCCGAAATTCCGACTGCGAGCGATGCACGATGATGGAAAGCGCATCCACCGGCTCACTGTTGACGAGGATGGAGAGCTTCACGAGGTCGCTCTCCTCGAATCCGTCCATCTGGTAATCGAAGCTGGCATAGCCCCGCGAGCAGGATTTCAGCCGGTCGTAGAAATCGAACACCACCTCGTTGAGCGGCAGGCGGTAGACCGCCATCGCCCGTCCGCCGACATAGGTGAGGTCCTTCTGGATGCCGCGTTTTTCGGTGCATAGCTGAAGCACCGGCCCGAGATAGGTATCGGGAACCATGATCGTACCCAGTATCCACGGCTCCTTCATGGCGGCGATTTTGGTGGGATCTGGCATATCCGCCGGGTTATGCAACTCCACCTCGCTGCCGGTCGTCAGTTGCATCTTGTAGACGACACTGGGGGCGGTGGTAATCAGGTCAACATCGTATTCGCGCTCTAAGCGTTCCTGTATGATCTCCAGATGCAGCAGGCCGAGGAAGCCGCAGCGGAAGCCAAAGCCCAGCGCCGAGGAGCTTTCCACCTCGTAATGGAAGCTGGCGTCGTTGAGGCGCAGTTTGGCCAGACTTTGCTTGAGATGATCGAATTCGCTGTTATCGGTCGGATACAGCCCGCAAAAGACAACCGGCTGGCTGGCTTTGAAGCCTTTGAGTGGCTCAGGGGCGGGGTTGCGGTCTTCGGTGATGGTATCGCCGACATTGCAATCGGCCACCTGCTTGATGCCGGTGATGATATAGCCGACTTCCCCCGGCCCGAGGTCGTCAACCGGAATTTTCTTCGGGGTGAAGACGCCGACCTGCTCGATGAAATGGGCGCTGCCGTTGGACATCATGCGGATTTTCTGGCCCTTCTTCATCACCCCGTCGAAGATACGCACCAGAATGATGACGCCGAGATAGGTATCGTACCAGCTATCAATCAGCAGGGCTTTGAGGTACGCCTCTTCGGCTGGTTTTGGAGGCGGAAGCCGTGTCACCACCGCTTCCAGCACCTCCCCGATGCCGATACCGGTCTTGGCGGAGATCATCAGGGCGTCGGAGGCGTCAATGCCGATGACATCCTCAATTTGCTGCCTGACCCGCTCCGGCTCGGCGGCGGGCAGGTCAATCTTATTGAGCACGGGAATGATTTCGTGATTATTGTCAATCGCCTGATAAACGTTGGCCAGCGTTTGCGCCTCCACCCCCTGCGAGGCATCCACCACCAGCAACGAGCCTTCACAGGCGGCCAGACACCGGCTGACCTCGTAGGTGAAATCAACATGCCCCGGCGTATCCATCAGGTTGAGGATATAAGTCTCGCCGTCTTTGGCCTTGTAAGTCAGGCGGACGGTTTGCGATTTGATGGTGATGCCGCGCTCGCGCTCCAGTTCCATACTGTCAAGAAGCTGATCCTGCATTTCACGCTCCTCAATCGCGCCGCAAAACTGGATCAACCGGTCGGCCAGCGTGCTTTTGCCGTGATCGATATGGGCAATGATGGAGAAGTTGCGAATGCGCTCTAACGGGATCATGCGGCGCTATGTAGTGCAATGCAGCCGTTTCGTCCAGTATCAAACTCCATGAACGTTCCGGCGGACTTAACGATATGCCGCATCGGCGGCGATGGCGGCGGCCAGTTCGGCTTCCCAGCGCTCGCCATTGGCCAGCAGTTTATCCTTATTATAGAGCAACTCTTCATGCGTTTCGGTCGCATACTCGAAATTCGGCCCCTCGACAATGGCATCTACCGGGCAGGCCTCCTGACAAAACCCGCAATAGATACATTTGGTCATGTCGATATCGTAACGCGTGGTGCGCCGCGAGCCATCAACGCGCTCTTCCGCCTCAATGGTAATGGCCTGCGCCGGGCAAATCGCCTCACAGAGCTTGCAGGCGATGCAGCGCTCCTCGCCATTGGGGTAACGCCTGAGCGCATGTTCACCGCGAAAGCGTGGGCTGAGCGGGCCTTTCTCATACGGGTAGTTAATCGTCACGGGCTTTTTGAAAAAATATTTCAGTGTCAGCGCCATGCCGACGAGCAGCTCATTGAGCAGAAATGACCGTAAGCTTTTAGCCTGAATCGTCATGCTATTACACCGCATCATGAGGGTCATAATTTCGCACCCTCCTCCGGCCAAGATACACGTATAGCAGCACAATCACAATCACGATCATAATGGCTGACCGTATAATCCATGGCATATAGTGATGCAGTAGTGCCTGATTGCCACCAATCCAGTAGCCGGTAGCGATCAGCGTCAACATCCAGATGCCGCCGCCAAGTGACGTATAAAAACAAAATTTTTTGATATTCATGCGGGTCAGCCCGGCCGGTAGCGAAATAAAGTGTCGAAGTCCCGGAATAAGGCGTCCGGTAAAGGTCGATATCTCGCCGTGTCTGGAAAAGAAACGATCCAGCTTATCGACCTTCTTTTCACTCAGCAGAAAGTATTTCCCGAAACGAATCAGCAATGGCCGCCCGATCCGCATGGCAAAGTAATAATTGACGAGCGCCCCGGCTACCGTACCGAGAACGCTGAGGATCAGCACGGGCCAGAACAGCATTTTTCCCTGAAAAATGAGATACCCTACGGGGATCATCGTGATCTCGGAGGGAACCGGTAATATCGTACTCTCCAGAAACGTCATGAGGAAAACGCCGAAATAACCCAGTTCATGCACGAAATCCACAAGCCACTGCAGTAACGTGGAGACTTCATGTTCACAGCCGTTGCAAAGTGCGGGGAGAGTTTCGAGTTTCATTATACCAGTATCAACACTTTGCGGCCAGCCTGTATTACACTATCCTGAATGGATCATTATGTTAATTGCCTTCTCGCCGCGCAAGCGCAGCAGGCCACCTCATGCAGGTTTTACTACACGCCGACTCGAACATCGCGCACCAACCTCATCCGAGAATACTATAGCCCAGAAAACCATGAGAAGAAAATGATTTTTTTACAATTCTTCGGATGCTATCGCATGTTCTCCCGTATTTTCTCAACTTTCTGCTCAATCACCAATTCTTCCGCCTTAATTGCATCGTGATATACCAGATAGCCCGAGGTCAGGACAACCCATAGCAGCGACAGCGGCAGAAACACCTTCCAGCCCAGTCGCATCAACTGGTCGTAACGGTAGCGCGGGAAGGTAGCTCGCACCCAGATGAAAACATAAAGCAGGAATGTTACCTTGAGCGCAAACCAGATAACCCCCGGTACGGCATGGAGAATTTCAATATCTAGTGGCGGGAGCCAGCCGCCAAGGAACAGGATAGTCGTCATGCCGCACATCAGGATCATGTTGGCGTATTCACCAAGAAAAAACAGGGCGAAGGCCATAGAGGAATATTCGACGTTATACCCGGCGACCAGCTCGCCCTCGGCCTCGGGCAGGTCAAACGGCAGGCGATTAGTCTCCGCCAGCGACGAGACAAAAAACACGATAAACATCGGAAACAGCCCGGAGAAGGCAAACCAGCCATCCTGCTGCGCCATCACCACATCGTTGAGGTTGAGCGAGCCGACCATCAGCAGCACGGTGATAATCACAAAACCGATAGAGACTTCATAGGAAACCATTTGCGCGGCGGAGCGGATGGCCCCAAGGAAAGCGTAAGCCGAGTTACTCGCCCAACCCGCCATGATAATGCCGTAGACCCCCAGTGAGGAGATGGCGAACAGATAGAGAATGCCGACATTAATATCGGCGATCACAAAGGTTTTGCTCAGAGGAATCACTGCCCAGCCGAGCATAGCGAGCATAAAAGTCAGCATCGGCGCGAGGAGAAAGACGAATTTATTGGCGTTGGCAGGCAGGATGGTTTCCTTGAGAAACAGCTTGGCCCCGTCGGCCAGCGGTTGCAACAGGCCGAACGGCCCGACGACGTTTGGCCCCTTGCGAAGCTGCATCGCACCGATTACCTTGCGCTCCATCAGGGTGAGGTAAGCCACCGCGCCGAGCAGCGGCACAATAACGATCAGGATGCGAAATACCGCATCCAGCGCCGGTTTCACCTGAGTCAGCAACGTATTCCATTCCATGCGTTATCTATCGCAGATTTTGGCCCGGAGGTGAAGGGTTATGTCGCATATCAATACGCCAACGCCGCTTTTCTTCGGCAATGAGTGGTTTTCAAATGGATCGCTATCTTGTTATCCATCACTTCACGAAAGGTTTTGCTACACATTGGCCTGAGCTTCGCTTATCAATCTAATCAGAAACACTATAATACCAATTCACTTTTTATCGAGTATCATAGAAAGTGAATTGATAAGCGTGACCGTGCGCCGCGCCTCATGGCACGCAACCACGATCAATACTTCATTGATCGTGAAATGGTACAAGACACTCATGCAGCTTGTTGATTCGCATTGCCACCTGAACTTTCCCGATTTCGCGGAGGATCTCGACGCGGTGATTGGCCGCGCCCGTGAGGCGGGGGTAGGGGTGATGCAGACCATTTGCACCAAAATGCACGAATTCGAGGCGATTCATGCCATCGCCGCGCAATATGAGGATGTCTATTGCTCGGTTGGGGTGCATCCGCATGAGGCGGGCCAAGCGCCGATGGTGACGACGGAGGAATTGCTGGATAAAACCCGCCGGGAGAAAGTGATCGGTATCGGGGAGACCGGGCTGGATTATTATTACGAGCACAGCCCAAGGCAGGAACAGCGGGAGAGTTTCCGCCGTCATATTGCCGCCTCGAGAGAAAGCGGCCTGCCGTTGATCGTCCACACAAGGGATGCTGACGCAGACACGATTGCCATTCTGCGCGAGGAAATGAAGCAGGGCGCTTTCCCGGCGCTGATTCACTGTTTCAGCGCCGGGCCTGAGCTGGCGCATGCCTGCATTGATCTTGGCCTGTATATTTCGCTCTCCGGTATCCTGACCTTCAAAAAAGCGGAAATCCTGCGCCGGACGGTCAGTGCTTTGCCGCTTGAGCGCCTGCTGGTGGAAACCGATGCGCCCTATCTCGCGCCGCTGCCCTATCGCGGCAAGCGCAACGAACCGGCCTACACCGCACAGACCAACGCCGTGCTGGCCGAACTCAAAGGCATCGGCGAGGAGGAATGCGCCCGGGCGACGAGCGCTAATTTCTTTCGGTTGTTTACCAAAGCGAAAAGGCCCGCCGTATGGGAGTGAGCGTTACCATACTCGGTTGCGGGGCATCGGCGGGCGTGCCGCTGCTCGGTTGCGACTGCCCGGTATGCGGTTCGGATAATCCGAGGAATAAACGCCTGCGCGCTTCCATCCTGATCGAATGCAACGGCGTGCGAATTTTAGTTGATGCCTCGCCGGATCTGCGCCAGCAATGCCTGAGCAACCGCATTACCTGCGTTGACGCGCTGATTATCACGCACGCCCATGCCGATCATTGCCACGGCATAGACGATATGCGCTCACTCAATTATCACAAGAAAGGCCCGATAGACGCCTATGCCGACGTCACGACGTTTCAGGAGCTTGAGGAGCGGTTCGGCTACGTGTTCAGGCCGCACGACACGACGCGTTATATCTGGTACAAGCCGTGGCTGATTCCCCATCGCCTGCCCGAGCATGAGCAGGCCTATCCCTATGTGTTTGACATTGGCGGGGTGGAGGTGACGGGATTTATCCAGTATCACGGCAAGATGCCGTCACTGGGTATCCGCATTGGCGACTTCGCCTATTCAACCGATGTCAATGCGTTCCCGGAAACCTCGTATCCCTGTCTGGAAGGGCTGGATTTATGGGTGGTGGATTGCCTGCGCCCGCATATCTCACCGACCCATGCGCATCTGGATCTGACGCTGGAATGGCTCAGGCGCTTTAAACCGAAGCGGGCGGTGCTGACCCATATGAGTCACGACGTGGATTATGCGCATTGGCAAAGCCTATTGCCCGAGGGGGCTGAACCGGCCTATGACGGTATGGTGCTGGAGAGTAAATATACCCTATAATACCATGCAGGATAATATGATAAAAAAACCAAAGGCCGTTCTGTTCGACTGGGATAACACGCTGGTTGATACCTGGCCGATTATCCATCAGGCATTGCACGACACCTTCACCGAATACGCGATGCTGCCCTGGACGATTGAAGAAGTGCGCGAACGCGTGGCGCTTTCGATGCGCGATGCCTTCCCGCAGGTGTTTGGTGAGAAATGGGAAGAGGCGGGAGAGCGCTACCAGCAGCATTACCGGCGCTATCATTTAGTCCGCCTCACGCCGCTGGCGGATGTGGAGGGAGTGCTCAATAGTCTCAGGGCTGAAAATATCCCGGTCGCGGTGGTCAGCAACAAGCGCAATACTAATCTCAATCAGGAGATTGATCATCTGGGCTGGCGGCATCATTTCCGCTCTATCATCGGCTCGGGCGATGCGGCGAAAGATAAACCGAACCCG
Organism: Alphaproteobacteria bacterium; assembly: GCA_021730835.1. Classification (GTDB taxonomy): domain Bacteria; phylum Pseudomonadota; class Alphaproteobacteria; order Rickettsiales; family UBA998; genus JAKFYP01. Next base: position 3,613 of record JAKFYP010000086.1, on the reverse strand, counting down.
GAGCCGGTGGTACTGGCGCTGGCGCAACTGGCGCTCGATGCCTCACCGGATGTCTGGTTTATCGGGGATAGTTACGTTGATCTCGATTGCGCGGGCCGGGCCGGGGTGTATCCGGTATTTTACGGCGACAAGAAACCCGAGGGGGAAGCGGGGCAACTGACTTACAAAGGCTTTCCGCTGGCCCTGCACGCCCCCGATCACCGGACGTTGCACAAGTGGCTGAGTCAGGGATAATCAGGTATTCGGTTTCTGGGTAATCACCGCGTACCAGCCCAGCCCATCATATTCCTGATAGCCCAGCGTTTTGGCGAAGGCCACCAACTCGTTTTGCGGCGTAAAATAATAGCCTTTTTGCTCTCCTTTAGTCTCCAGATGAAACGGCATCAGCAAATCCACGCCATCGGAGGCGGCGATAATGCGGAGGTTCTGATCCAGCAGCATGACACGGCTGCGATGCCATTCATCTTCAGAGAGGCTTGGTTCATCCTGTACGATGCAGCGCGCCTGTTCATCCCAGTCAAAGAACACGCCGAGCACGCCCATTTCCTTGCCGTTGATTTTTCCGCCCTGACGCACCGCCGTAGCATAAACCGCTACCATTTTATTGTCATGGCTTGGGTCACGGAAAATGTCATCAACGATATACTGATCGCCACTTGCGGTTGCCAGCGCCCGCTTCACCCAGACGACGCCGGAGAGGTCTGCGTTCCTGAGCCGATGGAATTCAGAGGGTTTGGAACAGGTAACGACCACTCCATCCGGGCCAACCAGCACCAGATTCAGGTAAACCGTGTAAAAGCGATTAATCAGCGCCAGCCGCTCACCGGCATAGTCGATATCTTTCTGTTCCATGGATTCGAGGCAGCGGAAGAGCGCGTCATCCGTCGCCCACCAGCGCACGTCCGCGGTGCGCTCGTAGAGGTTACGGACAATCAGTTGCACCAGCGTTTGCGACATTTCCGATAGGCGACCATATTCCTTACCGTCAAACTGATTCTGGAGTACGGAGGTTTGCGCCCGTATCTGGTTGAGAACATCGGTACGCAATTCTTTGGAATTCTGTGCTGCCTGATTGGCCAGATTCTTGACCTCGCCTGCTACAACGGCGAAGCCCCGGCCCGCATCGCCCGCCCGGGCCGCTTCAATGGTCGCGTTCAGGGCAAGGAGATTGGTCTGGCCCGCGATCTTTTCGTTGATCGTGGCAAACTGCTCTACCTTGCTCTGAATGCTGTTGATGATGGAAGCAATACTTACATCACTCATGGCAAGACTCCCGCGAACAACTATTGCTGCTCGGCTCTCCTGTCATGGAAGCGTGACATTTCACCGTGCGAAGTTGCATCAAGCCCCTGACTTTCGGCATCTTCCGGCACGCGGATCGGCGTAATGGCATTGACGACCTTAATTAACACCCAGGTCACGATAGCCGTATAGACGCCGACGATGGCCACGCCTTTGAGGTTCGCAATGAACAGGCCGGTTTCACCGCTGACGAGCAGCCCCTGTACCGAAACGACGGAATTGACGGAACTGTCGGCAAACAGGCCGGTCATAATCGCGCCGAGGAATCCGCCGATTCCGTGGCAGGCGAACACGTCGAGCGCGTCGTCGAGATGGGTTTTGGTCTTGATGAAAGCCGCGAACAGATTGCAAAATACACCGGAAATTGCACACATGATAATTGCCGACTGGACGGTGACGAAACCGGCGGCGGGAGTAATGGTGACCAGACCGACGACCAGACCGATGGCGACTCCTACGGCGCTTGGCTTCTTATGACGGATCCAGTCCACCATCATCCAGCTGATGAAAGCCGATGCCGCGCCGACGAAAGTAGTGACGAACGCATGCGCCGCGAGATTATCCGCAGCCAATGCCGACCCGGCGTTGAAGCCGAACCAGCCGAACCAGAGCAGCGCAGCGCCGAGCATGATCATGGACACATCGTTCGGACGGCTGACTTCACCGGCGCTGATACGCTTACCGTACATCATGGCGGCAACCAGTCCGGCAACCCCGGCGGTCAGGTGCACGACCAATCCGCCTGCGAAATCCAGCCCGCCATCGGCGGCGATGAATCCGCCCGGCCCCCATACCCAATGAGCGACAGGCGCATATACGCACAGGCTCCAGAGGCATAACATGATAATCCAGGCCTTGAACTCAACGCGTTCGGCAATCGCGCCGACAATCAGGGCGGGCGTGATAACGGCGAACATCATCTGAAACGCCATGAACGCATAGGTTGGGATATTGGTTGCGCCGAATAACTGGCCGCTCAGCCCGTTGAGCATGAAATAATCCAGCCCGCCAATAAACGGACTGCCTTCACTGAAGGCAAGGCTGTAGCCGACGACGACCCACAGCAGGCCGACAACGGCCAGCGCCACATAGTTTTGCAGCAGCGTGGCAACAACGTTTTTACGGTTTACCATACCCGCATAAAAGAATGCGAGTCCGGGGGTCATCAGCATCACCAGTGCCGCTGATATCAGTACCCACGCGGTATTTCCGGTGTCAAGGACGGGCGCGGCTTCCGGCGTTTCCTGAGCCATTGCCGGGAAAGCGAACGCAAGCGCAGCTAACGTAACGGTAAAAAGGGATTTCATTGATAACTCCTACCTTAAAAACAAATTGTTAGTCTGTTGCAATAGTTTAAAATTTTCATGGGTGCACGATAATGGAACACGTTACACGATTCGTGTCATAAACGGTATCGGCGAACCCATTTTCCGGATGGAAGAGAAGGTAAAATGTCACAGCGTGATTCTTGGGCAACGCTTGTGGGTAACCTCCGGTTGATCAGCCCCATTCCGCGATGCGGGCGAGGTGTTCGTAATCGTCGTATTTAGGGGCATTTTCGGGCGACGGGCAGACGAGATAAGGCGCATCCGCCCGCGAAAAATGCGTCATCAGCGCCCGCAAGCCTTCCTCCGCTTCCCTTATCAGTCGCGGCGCGGGGATTTTCATCTCCTTTCCGTCGGCATAGCGAATTTCTCCGCCGATCTTGCCGCCGCGCAGCCGCCAGTATTCAAGTTTCTCCACCGGCTTGCCAAGGCAGGAAGTCGCCAGCAACCCGCATAGCGGCAACTGGGCGGCAAAGCCGGTGCGTACCTCCGTGCCTGTCGGCAGGTCACCGGTTTTATAGTCGATGACGGTCAATACGCCGTGACGGTCTTCCTCGATGCGGTCGATACGCCCTTCAAGGCAATAGGTGCGCCCGTCTTCCCCGAAGGTAAAACCCAGCTTACGCTCGGCGGTGACAGTGATGCCCTCTGCCCGGCGTTCGCGCTCCTGCCGGATGAGCCATGCCGCCAGCGACTCAAAGCGCGGCCACCAGAAAGCGCCGACCTGCGGCTCCTCCATTAGCGGGGCGAATATTTCGCGGCCATATTCCAGCAACTTTTCTTCGGCTTGCTCAGGCAATGCTTTCGGCCACGCCATCACAAAGCGTTCCAGTGCTTCATGCGCCAGGTTGCCGAAATCGCGCATGCTCAGTTCGTCCTCCAGCGGGTCGAGCTTTCTAAGCCTAAGAATCCGTTTTGCGTAAATACCGTATGGGTTGCGCATCAGCGTTCCGATATCGGTCACGGAAAAGGTTTTGGGGCGGGCC
>JAKFYP010000079.1 GCA_021730835.1 Alphaproteobacteria bacterium | reverse complement strand
AGAGGGTTTCTATGAATCTTTTACCCGGAGCATGTGATGAGTGAGCAGAATAACAGGGACGAGGCTGGAAATGATGGCTCCCCTGAGAGTAAGGTGGATTGGAATGAGGAGTTGCGGGGGCTGGTCAAACAAGACAGGGATACCGAAACAGCGCACCAATCTAATCCATCAACAATTTTCGCAACCGGCCTGCCCGAAAACCCGACCGGGCCTGAAACGCGGAATTATCTACATAGTCTTGCTGATGAGGTAAAAAGATATACGGAGGGGGTTAGCTGGCGGTCCCTGCCGATTGAGGTGCGGATTTTTGATAAATACATAGCATTTATTAGCGACGCCATTGATAAATTAGAGATGGAGGGCACATCATCAGAAAAGACGGGAGAGATTTGCGAAGCGGCCTTACTGGCTTTGGAGCGGATACAGTCTATCCACAATTTTGTTTACAGAACACAACCGGAAGAGTCTGGTTACACTTTCAATCCGGCTAAACAGTATTTTACCGGGTATTTGCCGCGACCGGAGTATTATGACGATTATGCTGAAGCACGCCAGCTTATTCAGAATTTAGCACAAGAGTTTTCGTCGTCCGGGACGGAAAAAGGAGCCGCAATAGGAAATGTTCTGAGTCAGGCCGCAGACCATCTGGCGTTTTGCGATAGCGCTACGGACAGGATGACCGAAGAAAGGCACATATCCACGGTCGATGATAATTTGAGAGCTGCCCTTGCGCTGCTTGGAGCGCCGCCTCCGGAAAATGAGGACATGGAGTCTCTGGAAGAGGAGCACATGGAGTTTCTGGAAATGCCGGACGAATGGATGGGCTCAGAGACAGAACAGAGTGAGGAAGATCGGGATGCTTGCGAGAAAATCAACGAAATTTATGATCACCTCCGTGAGGCAACGCCGGAAACGCTAAACCCGAGATATGAAAAGTATCGAAAGATTCTGGAGACAACAGAAGAAATAGTGACCAACACCAGTTTTTCTGTTGACCCGGGGGCAGAGGATGGATTTCTGGGAAAATATCACATGTTCATATCCGCGCTTGTTGTTGCAAACTTTGCCCGTTCCCCTCAAATCGAGTTGCTGGCGGCAGAAGAAGCGCGTGACCGGCTGGCGGAACTGATGCAAATCGCCCCAATGCCGCAGAGGGTTAAATTTTCCAGCACATTAAGAGGATTAAATGAACTGAAAGCAGCCGTTGCACATGAGATAGTAAAACGCCCCGATGCAACCATTTCCGAACCCTCTTATCGGCACAATGATTATGTTGAGCCGGTGCAAAAGAGGGAACGGGATGGGGGAGTCGAACTTTAACCGTGCCTCCTTGCGGCTATTCGATATTTTAGCATTTCCCATTGACCGCTTCCTTGCTTTTCAATATCCTGCTCGGTTCGGTATGAGGGATAGGCGATGACCGGGGCAGCAAAGAAGAAAAAAACGCCGGAGAACGGGCCGGAATCCGCTGAAGCGCGGCAAATGACCGGCGCGGAGATCATTCTCAGGGCGCTGGCCGATAACGGGGTGGATACGATTTTCGGCTATCCCGGCGGGGCGGTGCTGCCGATCTACGACGCGATTTTCCAGCAGAACCATATCCGCCATATCCTCGTGCGCCATGAACAGGGGGCCACTCACGCCGCCGAGGGCTACGCCCGCTCGACCGGCAGAACCGGCGTGGTGCTCGTGACCTCGGGGCCGGGGGCGACCAACGCGGTGACCGGCATTACCGACGCAATGCTGGATTCCATCCCGATGGTGGTGATTACCGGGCAGGTTCCCTCGCACCTGATCGGCTCGGACGCTTTTCAGGAAGCCGATACGACCGGGATTACCCGCGCCTGCACCAAGCATAATTATCTGGTGCAGGATATCGCTTCCCTGCCGCGTATCCTGCATGAGGCGTTTCACGTCGCCTCGACGGGCAGACCGGGGCCGGTGGTGGTGGATATTCCCAAGGATATTCAGAACAAACCGGGGACGTATCTCAACAAGGAGGAATGCGAACGCCATTCCTACCGCCCGTTGCCAATACCCGATGCACGCCAGATCGAAAAAGCCATAGCTCTGATGCTCAGGGCGAAAAAGCCGGTATTTTATACCGGTGGCGGGGTCATTAATTCCGGGCCACGTGCGGTAGCGGCCCTGCGTGAGCTGGTGCGGCTGACCGGTTTTCCGGTCACCAGCACGCTGATGGGGCTGGGAGCCTACCCGGCGAGTGACCGGCAGTTTCTCAATATGCTGGGCATGCACGGCTCGCTTGAGGCCAATATGGCGATGGCCGAATGCGACGTGATGATCAATATCGGGGCGCGGTTCGACGACCGGGTGACCGGCAGGCTCGACGCCTTCTCGCCGAAATCGAAGAAAATCCATGTGGATGTGGACGCATCCTCGATTAACAAGAACGTGCGGGTCGATGTGCCGGTTATCGGCGATGCCGCCGAGGTACTTGAGGCCATGCTGGCGCTGTGGAAGGAACGGCAGGCAGAGGTAAAAAAACAGGCGCTTGACGGCTGGTACAAACAGATTGATATGTGGCGCGGGCGCAAGAGTTTTTCCTTCGCCCAGACGCAGGACGGCCCGATCAAGCCGCAATATGTGCTGGAGTGCCTCAATACGCTGGCAGGCAAGGAAAAAAAGAAATTCTACGCCACCACTGATGTCGGTCAACACCAGATGTGGGCAGCGCAGTTTTTGCGCTTCGATGAGCCGAATCGCTGGATGACCTCGGGCGGACTGGGCACGATGGGCTACGGCTTCCCGGCGGCGATCGGCGCTCAGGTAGCGCACCCGGAAGCGCTGGTGGTTTGTGTTTCGGGCGAAGCGTCGTTTCTGATGAACATGCAGGAGCTTTCCACCGCTACCCAATACCGCCTGCCGGTTAAAATACTGATTCTCAACAATCATTATATGGGCATGGTGCGTCAATGGCAGCAGATGTTCCACGGTGACCGCCATTCGGAATCCTATATGGACGCCCTGCCCGATTTTGTGAAGCTGGCGGAATGTTTCGGCATGCTCGGCATGCGTTGCAGCAAGCCTCGGGAAGTCGAGGCAACGCTGAGAAAAATGATCGACCATCCGGGGCCGGTGCTGGTTGATATGGTGGTTGATCCGGGTGAGAATGTCTACCCTATGATCCCCGCCGGAGCGGCCCATAACGAGTTGATCCTCGGCCCGGAAGAAGACAAGGGCGAAGTGCGGGATAAAAACCGGGTGTAGCGGCCAAATACAGGAGAGTGCCTATGCAAACCGCCACGGAAATTGTCGTCACATGGAAACATGCTGTCATTATCTGGTGGGCATTTACCTGGCGGGCCGGTTTACTGGCACTGGCAGCCAGCGTGATTGCGGGCGTGGCGATTGGCGCGCTGGGTTTCGCCATCGGCGTGGAAAAAACTTCCATTGTGGGATTTTCCAGAATCGTTGGTTTTCTGATTGGTACTGCGGCCATCATTTATGCTGTGCGCGTGGTGCTTACCAAACAATTCAGGGATTTCCGCATTGCGTTGCTAAGGGATCACGGGTAAACAGGGTTCAGAATCATAGAAAGTGAACCCATGAAATCGTTTTCCCTGCTTTGCACCCTCCTTTTCTGCCTCTCCGCCGCCGCCTGCAGCCGCTTTCACGGAGCGCAGCAGGAAGTCAACCATACCGCCGCGCCCGGCACGGTGGAATATTTCTGTTCGCCCGGCGACGAGGCATCCGGTAAATGCGGCCAGCATGACAGCTCGGTCGTGCGGTAATTTCAGGAATTGGCAAGGCATCTTTACCACCGGTTTCGCCGTTTGGCGGCGGCAGGCGGTGAATCCGCATTCTCCCGTTGACCTTCCAAATAAAAACGCTAACGTGGCCATCAGCCTTAACCATGTCATGGAGTTCCGTTTCATGCGCCGCCTTCTCCTGATTTTATCCCTGTTTCTGCTTTCAGCCCCGCAAGCCTTCGCCGTCCTTAAAATTGACGTGACACAGGGGCATTTCGACCCGATGCCCATCGCCGTCACCGATCTGGCTTCCGGTGGCGGGGAGGCGCAGGTGGGGCGCGATATTGCCCGCGTCGTAGCCGCCGATCTGGAACGCTCCGGCCTGTTTCGCCCGATTGACCGGGGTGCGTTCATCGAGCAGGTGAATGCCGGATTTTCCATCCCGCGCTATACCGACTGGCGGCAGATCAACGCGCAGGCGCTGGTCACCGGGACGGTGCAGCCCGCCGGACCGGGCAAGCTCAAAGTGGCGTTTCGCCTGTGGGATATTTACGGCGAACAGCAAATTGCCGGGAAAGAATATAATACCCTGACTCAAAACTGGCGGCGTATCGCCCATCTGATCGCCGATGAAATCTACGGCCGCTTAACCGGTGAGGGCGGATATTTCGATACGCGCATCGTCTATGTTTCAGAAACCGGCTCGAAGAAAAGCCGGATCAAGCGCCTCGCCATCATGGATCAGGACGGTGAGAATCATAAGTTTCTGACCAACGGGCGCTATCTGGTGCTGACGCCGCGCTTCTCCCCCAATACGCAGGAAATTCTCTATCTCTCCTACGCCGGAGGCAAACCAAGGGTATATTTGCGTGATTTGCAGACCGGCAGGGAGGAATCGCTTGGCACGTTCGAGGGGATGTCCTTCGCACCACGCTTCAATCATAACGGTCAGCGCATGGTGATGTCCATCGCTCGCGGCGGTAATACCGAGATTTACGAAATGGATCTGCGTTCCCGCCAGATGAAGCGCCTGACCAACAGCCCGGGAATTGATACCTCGCCTTCCTATTCTCCCGACGGCAAGCGCATCGTCTTTAACTCGGATCGCGGTGGCTCGCAGCAGCTTTATGTGATGAATTCAGATGGCAGTGGCGTCAAGCGCATCAGTTTCGGCAAGGGTAATTACAGTACGCCCGTCTGGTCGCCACGGCAGGATATGATCGCCTTCACCAAGCAAACCGGCGGGCGATTCCTGATCGGGGTCATGCGGGCCGATGGTTCCGGCGAACGCAGTATTACCGAGGGCTGGCTGGTTGAGGGGCCGACCTGGGCGCCCAATGGCCGCGTCCTCATGTTTACAAGGCAGGATGGTGGGCGGGCGCGCACCCGGATATATTCCATTGACGTTACGGGCCGTTTTCAGCGCGAAGTGTTGACGCCGACTGAGGCGTCCGACCCTGCCTGGTCGCCATTGTTGCCATTATAACACGGGTATTGAGGCCGTTAGCTCCCGTGGGGGCGGTTGCAAAAATCCCGTTGCTTTTCGGATTTGAATGACTATAGAAACGAGCTACGGTTTATCTTATTCCAATCACATTTTGTATAAGGAGAAAAAAATATGCGAATCGGCGTAAAATTCGGAACGGCTCTTTCCGCTCTGTTCCTGCTTGCGGCGTGCGAAACCCCCCCGGGAGCCGGTGGCGATGAGTTCGGCAACGGACTTAACGAAAACGGCGTGCCATCGGAGTTGAGCCGCAGCTTTGCTGAGAATGTCGGTGACCGGGTCTATTTCGCGTTCGACAGCTCAGTGCTTGACAGTGAAGCCCAGCGCACGCTGGAGCGTCAGGCTGGCTGGCTGCGCGATCATGGCGATCTGAACGTGGTCATCGAAGGTCATTGCGACGAGCGTGGCACACGTGAATACAACCTTGCTCTCGGTGAACGCCGCGCCAACGCGGCTTCGGAATACCTCCAGAGCCTTGGTATTTCCGCTGCGCGCATCTCGACCGTCAGCTACGGCAAAGAGCGTCCGGCTGCTCTCGGCAGCGATGAGTCCGCATGGTCTCAGAACCGCCGCTCTGTGACGGTACTGGCCCGCTAGTCCGGCGTCAGGCGTAATTAACCGCCGGTGTGCGCGAGTCTGCGTCACCGGCGGTTTTAGTTTGAGAGAAAAGAACATCTATGCGCACCTCTTCCCTTCCCTTTCTGGCACTGGCCCTGCTTGCGGCTTTTTTCAGCCTGCCTGCTGCTGCCCGTTCCTACGGCGACCGCGAACTGGCCGACCGCGTTGAACGGCTTGAGAATCGCCTGAAGGCGGAGGCAGGTAACGGCGGCAGTTCGCAGGGTGTGGCGGGTTTAGGAGTGCGCCTGAGCGCCATTGAGGAAGAAATGCGTGAATTGCGCGGCATGCTGGAGCGCGCCGAATACAATGACAATAAATTGCGCGAGGAGATGCAGCGCTTCACACAGGATGCGGATTACCGGCTACAGGCGCTGGAGCAAGGCGGCGCGGGTGCGGCGACGGAAGGATTGCCACCGGTATCGGAGGAAAGTGGCGGGTTGCCGCCGCTGGCTCCAGCCACCGCTACGCAAGCATCCCCTCCGCCCCCTGCCACGCCATCCACCCCTCAGGCATCGCCGCCTAATTTCAGGGTGCGTTTTGAGTCCGCCCCTCCCCATACCACACAGGAGCTGGCCAATGATCCGATTGTGCGGGCGGCGGAAGGCCTGCCGCAGGTAACGCCGGATAATAGCCCGGTGGTGACACCTGAGCCGGATTTCGTGCCCAAATTCAACTCGCCGCGGGATCTCTATAACTACGGATTTTCCCTGATGAACAAGGCGGAGTATGCCAAGGCGGGCGATGTGTTCCGTTCCTTTATTCAGCAATATCCGCAGGATCAACTCATCGGCAATGTCTGGTACTGGCTGGGCGAAACCTGGTATGTGCGCGAGGATTATTTGCGCGCTGCCGATAGTTTTCGGCAGGGATTCGAGGCGATGCCCGATGGCGTCAAAGCACCCGATAACCTCCTGAAGCTGGCTAAATCGCTTGATTTGCTGGGGGAGAAATCCAAGGCTTGCGTGGTATTGCAGCAATTGCTGGTCAAATTCGAGGGCGGCGCGGAGTCGGTGCTTAAAAAGGCAGAGCAGGAGCGCCGCCGCATGTCGTGCTCATAAAGGCCGGTGGATGCTCCTGTAAGTGATGCCGAATTTAGTGATGCTCTTGCGGCGCTATTGCCTGATATTCCTGCAAAAATAGCTGTTGCCGTCTCCGGCGGAGCGGACAGCATGGCATTGTCCCTGCTGAGTGCAACATGGGCAAAACATCATCGGGTTGAGCCGGTGGGGCTGATTGTCGATCACGGCATTCGCCCGGAATCCACCGAAGAAGCGCAGCGTACCCGGAAACAACTTTCCTTGTCCGGCATGGCGGCGCATATCCTTGTCCCCGATACCCCCATAACCGGCAGCAACCTTCAGGAGAAGGCCCGGGAGGCGCGCTATCGCATGATGACCGGCTGGTGTCATCGTCATAGTGTCGGTCACCTGCTGCTCGGTCATCATGCCGGAGATCAGCTTGAGACAATCCTGATGCGGCTGGTGCGCGGCAGCGGGCTGGAGGGACTATGCGGGATGCGCCCGTTATCACAGCGCGATGGCATTTCTCTAGTCAGGCCGCTGCTTTCTTTTGAGAAAGCCCGACTGGAGGCAACCCTTCGTGAGGCCGGGATTGACTGGATCGAAGATTCGTCCAATCGGGATCCGCGCTATACGCGAAACCGTCTGCGTCCACTGGCGGATGCGCTGATGCGCGAAGGGCTGAGCGGCGACCGGCTGGCCCGCGTGACGACCAATCTGCAACGGGCAGATGCGCTAATTACCCGACAGGCGGAGGCATTTTTTTCCGCGCATGTGACACGGGTGGAGAATGGCCTGACCTGCCCGCTGGATTGCTGGCGGCATGGCGAGCCGGAAATTGCGCGGCGGGTGCTCAACCGGCTGCTGATCCATGTCGGCGGGCAGGATAAAGCGCCCCGCGCCGACAAGCTGGCCAGCGTGCTGGCGGCACTTCTGGAGGGAAAGCTGCAAAAGCGGCGCACGCTTGGCAGGTGCATCCTGACGCCCCGCCTGCGCGCCAACCGGCTGGAAATCACACCGGAGCACGCGATTTCACCTGAAACCTCTTGCCGCATCGTAAAAAAATAACCATATTGGGGCAGTGAAAGGTGGTCTGGAGGAATATGAATCCTGCGCGGTTTTTCACGAAAGGTAATTATGCAGAATTTCAGTAAAAATATCGTGGTCTGGCTGGCCGCCCTGCTTCTGTTGATGGTGATCTTCAACATGCTGGGCAGCGGGATGCAGCAAAACGGTATGACGCCGCGCCCGTTCTCGGATTTTCTGGCCCGGGCGGAGGCCGGTGAGGTTGCTGATGTGGTGATCCGCGAATCGCCGGAAGACGGCACGATCATTCGCGGTCATTTCACCGACGGCGAGGGGTTCAGTACCATCGCCCCGACCTATCCCGGTCTGATTGACAAGCTTTCGGCTCATAATGTCAAGATCACCGCCATTCCTTCCGAGTCAGGCGGCGATGTGTTCTGGAATGTGTTGTTGTCATGGTTGCCGTTTCTGATCTTAATCGGGCTTTACATCGTGTTCATGCGCCAGATGCAATCCGGTGGTGGGCGCGGCGGCGCGATGGGATTCGGTAAATCGCGGGCGCGCATGCTGACCGAAAAGCATGAGCGCAAAACTTTTGCCGATGTCGCCGGGGTGGACGAAGCCAAGGATGAACTGGTTGAGATCGTCGATTTCCTTAAAGACCCCGGGAAGTTTCAGCGCTTAGGCGGCAAGATTCCTAAAGGATGCCTGCTGGTTGGCCCGCCGGGCACGGGGAAAACCCTGCTGGCCCGTGCCATCGCCGGAGAGGCGGGCGTACCGTTCTTTACCATTTCCGGTTCCGATTTCGTCGAGATGTTCGTCGGTGTCGGGGCAAGCCGCGTGCGCGATATGTTCGAGCAGGGCAAGAAAAATGCGCCCTGTATTATCTTTATTGACGAGATTGACGCGGTAGGCCGCCATCGCGGCGCGGGGCTGGGCGGCGGCAACGATGAGCGCGAACAGACGCTCAACCAGTTGCTCGTCGAAATGGACGGATTCGAGGCCAATGAGGGGGTTATCCTGATTGCCGCGACCAACCGGCCCGACGTACTCGATCCGGCGTTGCTGCGTCCCGGTCGCTTTGACCGTCAGATCGTCGTGCCCAACCCCGATATTGCCGGGCGGGATAAAATTATTCAGGTGCATCTGAAAAACGTGCCCTCCGCGCCGGATGTTGATACCAAAATCATTGCCCGTGGCACACCGGGTTTCTCCGGGGCCGACCTTGCCAACCTCGTCAACGAGGCGGCGCTGCTGGCGGCGCGGCGCGACCAGAAAGTCGTCACCATGCGCGAGATGGAGGAAGCCAAGGACAAAGTCATGATGGGCGTTGAGCGCAAATCCATGGTGATGAGTGAGGAAGAAAAGAAAATGACTGCCTATCATGAGGGTGGGCATGCTATCGTGGCGCTCAAATGCCCGGCATCGGATCCGATCCACAAAGCGACGATCATTCCCCGGGGGCGAGCGCTCGGCATGGTGATGCGGCTGCCCGAGGCCGATAAACTTTCCTATCACCGCGATAAAATGCACGATGATCTCGCCGTGGCGATGGGCGGGCGCGTCGCTGAGGAAATCATCTTCGGCTACGACAAGGTATCCAGCGGCGCCTCATCGGATATCCAGTACGCGACGCGGCTGGCCCGGGCGATGGTTACCAAATGGGGCATGAGCGATGCGCTGGGGCCGGTGGATTATGGCGGCGACCAGCAGGAGGTATTTCTGGGACACAGCTTCACGCAGGAGCGCAGCATGTCCGAGGCGACCGCCGCGAAAGTGGACGCTGAAATCAAACGTATCGTCGAGGAGGCGCACCAGCGGGCGAAGGAGATTCTCACCCATCACGAGGAAGGTCTGCACACGCTGGCCAAAGCCCTGTTGGAATATGAAACCTTAACCGGCGAGGAAATCAAAGACCTGATGGAAGGCCGTGAACTCAGGCGTAACGCGACAGACAGCGCCAGACCTCTGTCACCGTTGCGCTCGTCGCTGCCGGGAAGCCGCGTGCGCCCTGAGGACGGATCGGATGCGGGCGATGTGCCGTCCCCGCCGGATACGCATTCGGAAGCATAAAACCATGACCCGCACTTATTTCGGTACGGACGGCATCAGGGGGCAAGCCAACAGCGAGCCGATGACGGCGGAGGTTGCCCTGAAAGTCGGTATGGCGGCAGGGCTGCAATTTAAAAACGGCGGGCATCGTCATCAGGTGGTTATCGCCAAGGATACGCGGCTCTCGGGCTATCTCCTCGAGCCTGCCCTGACCGCCGGGTTTATTTCGGTCGGCATGGATGTGCTGCTGCTCGGCCCGTTGCCGACCCCTGCCGTCGCCATGCTGACGCGCTCCATGCGGGCCGATCTCGGGGTGATGATTTCCGCCTCGCACAATCCCTATGAAGATAACGGCATCAAATTATTCGGCCCCGACGGCGGCAAGCTCTCCGACGAGGTGGAGCAGGAAATTGAGGCGCGCATAAAGCAGGATATTTCCGCAGGCCGGGTGGCTCCCGACAAGCTGGGGCGGGCGCGGCGTATTGACGATGCCCGGGGGCGCTATATCGAATTCGTCAAGCAGAGTTTCCCCCGGCAGTTGCGCCTCGACGGGCTGACGATCGTCATGGATTGCGCCAATGGCGCGGCCTACCATATCGGCCCGGTGGTACTGCGCGAACTGGGCGCGAAAGTAGTGGCGCTGGGTGTGGAACCGGACGGGTTTAACATCAACCGCGATTGCGGCTCGACCCGGCCCGAAGCGATGTGCGCCAAGGTGCGCGAGGTCGGAGCCGATCTCGGGATTGCGCTCGATGGCGATGCCGACCGGGTGCTGATCTGCGATGAACATGGCGAAATGATTGACGGGGATCAGATGCTGGCCCTGCTGGCCGTGCACTGGCAGGAGACCGGGCAACTCAGGGGCGCAGGCATTGTGGCGACACAGATGTCCAATCTGGCGCTTGAGCAATATTTGCAGGCGAAAGGCATTGCCCTGCATCGCGCCGCTGTCGGTGACCGCTATGTGCTTGAGGGCATGCGCGAGCAGGGTTGCAATCTGGGCGGCGAACAGTCGGGGCATATCATCATGCGCGATTATACTACGACCGGTGACGGGCTGATTGCGGCGCTACAGGTATTAGCGGTGATGCTGACGCGTGGGGAGAAGCTCAGTATATGTGGACGGCCTTTTACGCCAATGCCGCAGATTCTCAAAAACGTGCTGCTGACCGGCAGCGACCCGCTGGCCGAACAAAAGGTGCAGGCGGCGATTGCGGCGGCGCAGGCGCGGCTTAACGGCTCGGGGCGGGTGTATGTGCGTAAATCGGGTACGGAACCCCGAGTGCGGGTGATGGTCGAGGGCGAAAGCCGCGACGCGATTGAGCAGGAAGCCGAGCAGCTTTGTAAGATCATCGAGGCGGCATGATTCAAAAACCTGTTCCTCCCCGCATCCTCATCGTGGCCGGTTCGGATTCCGGCGGCGGGGCGGGCATTCAGGCCGATATTAAAACCGTGATGGCGCTGGGCGGCTACGCGGGTACGGCAATCACCGCGCTGACCGCCCAGAATACGCTCGGGGTCAGGGGCATTCACCCGATACCGCCGGAATTCGTGGCGCTGCAAATGACGACCTTTATCGAGGATATCGGCATTGACGCCGTGAAAACCGGCATGCTGCATTCCGCCGCGACGATTGAGGCGGTGGCTAATGTACTGGAGCATCACGCCATGACCTGCCCGCTGGTGCTCGATCCGGTGATGGTTGCCAAGGGCGGCGCAGCGTTGCTGGAGGAGGACGCCGTATCGGTGCTGATGGAGCGCCTGTTGCCGCTGGCGGCGATTATCACACCGAATATCCCCGAGGCGGCGCTTTTGACCGGCATCTCGATTGACGGATTGCCCGCCATGAAACAGGCGGCGGCGGCGCTGCTGGAGAAAGGCGCGAAGGCGGTGCTGCTTAAAGGCGGGCATCTGGAAGGGCCGGTGATTTATGACGTGCTGGCGGCACGAAATGAGTTGGAGATTTTCGAGTCGCGGCGGGTAGACACGCCGCATACGCACGGCACGGGGTGTACGCTGGCCTCGGCGGTGGCGACCATGCTGCCAAAAAAAATCCGCCTGCGTGACGCGGTGGAATCAGCGCGGCGCTATGTGCGGCGGGCGATTGTCACCGCGCCGGGCATTGGCCACGGCCACGGACCGCTTAACCACGACGCCATCATTGAAGAAACTTTCGACCGGGCAGTGTGAAAATATCGTCATTCCAAATAAGAATGATCCATAAAATTTCTGGGCCGCAGGCCCTCACCCTAACCCTCTCCCAGTGGGAGAGGGAAGCGAGCGCAAAGCGCTCGCGGGTAAGGGCATGGATCATTCTTATTTGGAATGACGGTATTATCCACAGGATGCACAGGAATGCAATTTGTGGTTGCAGCAAGAAGCTGCTAAAAGGCTTTTCCTGCACAATGAATCGCTGTATGTATGGGCCACGAAGAGGGCATGATGGATTTACTCATCAAAGAGGTGGACGAAGACGTCCGGCGCGAGCGTATTCGCAAGTTCTGGCAGGCGTTCGGGCGACATATCGTCACGGCCAGTTTCCTGCTGGTGCTCGGAGTGATTGCCGTCGTGCTGTGGCAGCAGCGCGAAACGACGATACGCGAGCGGGAGACCGCCAGATTGCTGGCGCTTGACCAAACTCAAACCACCGATGAGGAAGAGCGGTTTAAAATCCTCGGTGAACTGGCGGCGAAAAAAGGCGGAGTAGCGGATATTGCCCGGCTGCGGCTCTGGCAACTCCGGGCAGAAAATCCGTCTAAAGACGCAAAGCGGCCTGCCCTTCCCGATTCCGAACCATACCGTTCGCTGGCTGAACTGATTGCGTTTCAGGAGTCTGAGGCTGTGACGCGTGATGCCAAAGGCGGGCCGTTTCACCTGATGTATAAGGAAATCTCCGCCATTAAGCTCCTGCAAGACGGGCGAACGGAGGAAGCCCGCGACCTGCTCTATCAGCTTGCCGAAGGCGAGGCAACGCCATCCACCATGCGTCAACGGGCGCAGGCGCTGATTGCAGCGCTGGGATCGCCGGAGAAAGCCTTAACACCCGGCCAGCCAGAGATTGCTCCATGAGGGCGTCAGCACGATGGATGGTGATACCATTGCTGGGGTTACTGGCCGGTTGCTCCCTGTTTGATGGCAAGGAGGAAAAAAAGCTCGAGGGAGAGCGTATCCCGATCCTGTCTGCCTCCAGAGATATTAAACCCAGTCAGAGCCTTACCGGGACGCCGGTATCCTTGCCTGCGCCACTTGACCCGGCATCGTGGCCGCAGGAAGGCGGCGAAGCCGCCCCGTGGACCGGACATCTGGCGGGTGGTGGTTTCGATCATATGACACAGGCCGGGGCAGGTGAAGGCAATGGGTGGGAAAGCGGATTTATCCCCGGCCCGGTGGTTTCTCCCGACGTCGTATTTGTCATGGACGCCCAAGGATATGTCTCCGCTCACCGGCGCGACGATATTACCCGGATACAATGGACGGCAAAACCGCCCGAAGAAGAATCGGAGCATCGCTCCGGCGGCGGGCTGGCGTATGATTCGGGCCGGATATTCGCCGTCATGCCGGGCGGCATGGTCTACGCGCTCGATGCGTCTGACGGCAAAATGCTCTGGAAGCGGCGCATCAATGCTCCGCTGCATGCCGCGCCGCGTGTCGCCGGAAACAGCGTATTGGTGCTTTCCGCCGACAGCCGCCTGTTTGCGCTCTCAGTCCGGCACGGGCTGATTCAGTGGCAGCATCAGGGTATCCGTGAACAGGCCGGCCTGCTCGCCCGGGTCATGCCGTCGGTGGCGCGGGGGGCAGTCGTCGTGCCCTACCCATCGGGTGAGATTTACACCCTGACGCTTGAGGGCGGTGAGCCGGTCTGGTCGGATTCGGTATTGCTGCCGCAGCGTACCAAGGCGCTTGGGGTTTTCTCCGGGGTCAGCGCCAATCCGGTGATTGCCGGGGGCGCGGTCTATAATGTCAGTTATAACGGGCTGCTCGCCGCCAACGATATGCGCACCGGCCTGCGGATCTGGGAGCGCCCGCTTTCTACCGTTTCCGCGCCGTGGGTGGCCGGGGATTTCCTGTTCGTCCTCACCTCGGATCACCGGTTGTTAGCGATTTTCCGCAGTGACGGGCGTATCCGCTGGATTGCCTCCCTGCCGGATGCCAATGATGACGATGCACCCAAAGCGTATCAGGGTCCGTACCTGACCGGCGGCAAGCTGGCGGTCTTTACTTCGGACGGTGATGCGCTGATGTTCTCTCCCGAGGACGGTAAAGCGCTCGGCAGTCATGAAATAGCATCCGGTTCGATCTCCGCCCCCGCCTTTTCCGGGGAAACGATGTATTTCGTTGATCGCCATGCCACGCTGTACGCGGTCTGGTAGGCATGGCAACGCTGGCGATTATTGGCCGCCCCAATGTCGGCAAATCCACCCTGTATAACCGTCTGGCGGGTAAGAGACAGGCGCTGGTCGATGACCGCCCCGGCGTCACGCGTGACCGGCTGACGACCGAGGCGCGGCTTGGGCCGCTTGCCTTTACCGTCATGGATACGCCGGGGCTTGAGGAGGCGAAGGAGTCGAGCCTTGAGGGCAGGATGACGGCACAAAGTCTGGCGGCGATTGCCGAGGCCGACGCGCTGTTGTTTCTCATTGACGCGAAAACCGGAGTGACGGCGGAGGATGAATTTTTCGCCCGGCTGGCGCGCAAATCGGGTAAACCTGTGATTCTTGCGGCTAATAAGGCGGAATCGAAATCGGCACAGGCCGGGTATATGGAGGCTTACCGTCTCGGATTCGGCGAGCCACTGGCGATTTCCGCCGAGCATGGCGGCGGCATGGCCGAATTATGCGAAGCGCTGATGGAGGTCTTGCCGCAGGAGGAGGCGCAAAAAGAGGAAGCGCCCTCACCGCTGCGCGTGACGATCATGGGTCGCCCCAATGCGGGGAAATCCACTCTGATTAACCGGCTGCTCGGGGAAGACCGGCTGTTGACCGGGCCGGAAGCCGGGATTACCCGCGATACGGTGATGCTGCCCTTTACCTTTGACGGGCGGGAATTGCTGCTGGCCGATACGGCTGGGATGCGGCGCAAGGCGCGTATCAGCGAAAAACTGGAGAAAATGGCGGTTCGGGAAACCCTGACTTCGCTGCAATTCGCCGAAGTCGCGATTTTAGTGATGGATGCTACCCTGCCGCTGGAGAAACAGGATAATGCGCTGGCTTCCCTGATTGAACAGGAAGGGCGCGCCTGCGTCATCGCCCTGAATAAATGGGATCTGGTCGCGGATAAAAAAACGGTGCTGGAAGAAATGCAGTATATGCTGCCACGGGTCATGCCCCGCCTGCGCGGTGTGCCGTTGATGCCTATCTCGGCGGAGAAGGGTAAAGGGCTTAAAGAGCTGATGCAGGCGGTCTTCGCCGCGTATGAAACCTGGAACGCCCGGATCCCGACCGCCGAGCTTAACCGCTGGCTGGAGGGAGCGCTGGTGGAGCATACCCCGCCGCTGGTCGGGGGGCGGCGCTTCAAAATACGCTACATGACCCAGCATAAAGCCCGCCCTCCAACTTTCGTGCTGTTCGTCAACCGCAGCAAGGAAGCGCCGGAATCGTATCTGCGCTACCTGACCAACAGCCTGCGTGAGCGTTTCGGCCTTGACGGCACGCCGATTCGCCTGCTGCTGCGCTCGGGCAAAAACCCGTATGCGGACAAAGAGTAAGCCATCCCCTGCTTAGGGGTTTTCACCTTCCGGCTCTCTTTCTTCCTGCAATCGCTCTTCCGCGTCCTTGCTGAGTTTGTCCATGCGTTCCAGTCGGTTATCGACAAAATATTTCATGAAGCGTAATTCTTTGTCAGGAATCTCATCCACATCGTCGAGGATGTTCTCAATAATCACCAGCGCGTCATCCATCTCGCCGCGCTTCTCATGAACAAAGGCGGGCATTTGCTGTGCCCAGACCGGAATATCTTTCGCCTGCGTCAGTGGCATGGCCAGTTTCAGCGCCAGATCGTCATCGTGCAGCCGGTGCATCGCCAGATAAAGCCCCTGCACCAGCCACCACCATTTCTGCGAGGGGCGATGCGCGGAATGGGCGTAGATATACTCCACAAGGTAGCGCACCTGCTCCTGATTTTGCGTTTGGCTGTAATAGTAGGCGGCCATGCCGGGCAGCAAGTCGGAGCGGTCATCCAGCCCGTCGAGCAGCACGAACCAGTCCCTGACCTTGCGTAAATCATATTCCTTCAGCGAAGTGAATCGCCCGAACGTATCCCCGGCATTGCCCAGCGAGAAAGCCATGACACGAAACAGGAATTCGGGATCGCCGAAGCTCAGCGCTCCCAGCGCCTCTCTGCCGGGCGGATTGGGCACGACGCCCATTTCCGGCAGGCGATCCCGCGTATGATGCCAGAATGCGCCCTGCATGCCCATGCAGGCGATGAGCGCCGGGATATGCCAGTATGTGCAAAAGCGACGCATGACTAGAACTGCTTGCGGCGGAAATCGAAAACGGTAGCCAGCAGGATCAGCGGGATATAAATCGCTCCCTGCAAGATGAAAAGCGAGAGATCGTCCGTTTTCAGGTCGATGCCATAAACCAGCCAGGACGTATCGGCGAAAAAGTCCAGTCGCGGCATGAACAGGGCAACTCCCTTGAGCGTCGAGCGGGCGATTTCATTGAGAGTTGGATCCTGAAACAGGATATGCGAGGTAGCGGTCGCCAAAAAAAATCCCATCATGCGCGAGAGCACATACAACGACAGGCCGATCATCACCGCGACAACAGCACTCCTGACCATCAGCGCCGCAAACAGGCTGATAGCGACGACCAGCAATGCTTCGAGCGTCAGGCTGGCTCCCCACACAGCAAAGCCCTGCATATTTTGCGGGCCGACCAGCGCGATGACACCGATACAGATACCGCTTAGCAAAGCAGCAACCAGTGAAAATCCGATCCAGTAAGAAAATACCAGCCGGGTGCGGCTGATCGGGCGGGAGAGCAATACGTCAATTTCCCGGGATTCATAAGCCTCCCGGACATGGAAGGCGACAAAGACCACCAGCCCGGTGGTCAGAATCAGCCGGGCGACGGCGGCGCTGAAGACCACCGCCATAGCCTGTTGCTCTTCCATTGAGGTCTTCGCCAGCACCGAGGAGATACCGGCGGAAGCGGCGATAGCGATGAGCAGGGCGATAAACAGCCGGTCACGCATGGCGGTCAGCAGGATATAACGGGCGATGGTGCGCATGGGAACCCTCTTGATTCTTTAGCAGTTTGCGTCAAAACTTTTTTCCGCAAATTGTTAGAAGGCAAGCGGCCTCGGGTCACGGGTGAACGTATTGTAAATACGCTCATCCGCCTTCTGGTAATTGCCCCCCGGGTTGATGATAGTGGCGCGGATGAAAATAATCAACTCGCGGGTTGAGTCACGTTTTTGCGAGGATTTGAAGGCGTTACCGATCAGGGGGATACGGCTGAGATAAGGCACGCCGGTATCTTCGTTGGTGGAAGTTTGCTCCATCAGCCCGCCAATGACCATGATCTGTCCGCTTTTGATTTTCAGGATGGAATCCAGCTCGCGCACCTCGACGACAGGAATCTCTGAGGTAAACCCGGCTCCACCCTGATTGATGATAATCTGGTTGGCCAGCGCCGAGCCGGGATCAATCACGGTGTCAACCTGACGCGACAGAGTTGGGCGTACATTGAGTGTTACCTCGTTATCTTCAATGTCAATCGAGGGCAGGATATTGAGAATAATCCCGATCGGTATGGTATGACGGGTGGTCTCAATAGTCGTTGTGCCGGGAATGATCTGGCCACCAGTGGTGATGGTATCGTCCTCGCGCTCAATATCGATATCGAAAAACACCCGGTTTTCGGCAAAAGTCAGGACGGCCTGCTGATTGTTAATCGCGTTCAAACGTGGGCTGGACAGGGTGCGTGTCGTGCCGAAGCGCTCCAGCAGATCGACAGCGACATCGAGATTCCCTGCCTGCCCGTCACTGATAACGGTGGTAATCACGTTATTCGCCTCGAAATCCGGGCCGAATGTCGTGCCGATATTGACATCGCCGTTAATCAGGCTCCAGTCGATGCCGCTGCGGAATTCGTCTTCCAACTCCACCTCAACGATTTTCGCCTCAATCAGCACCTGCGCGGTGGCGCTGGAACGCAGCCGGTCAATAAAGGTACGAATGACAACATGTTGCTGCTCGGACGCAGAGATGGACAAAATACCTGCCTGCCGGTTGATGACAAAAAACCCACCATTCGCAGTACGATTGGAATTTGCGCCTGCCGCCCCGGCCGCCCCCCCGGCCGCTCCTGCCGTTGCGCCTGCCACTGCCCCGCTCGCCACTGCCGCTCCTGCACCAGCCGCTGCCGGATCGACGGCAGGAGTCGCCGCCGTTGCCGGATCGGGGACAGCGGCAATACCCGAAGAAAGGCGTTGCTGCGGTTGATAACTCAGGATTTCGCGTACCCCGACCTCCAGCGATTCCCAGAAATCATCCTCGGCGGCGGATGAGATTGTTGAAGTAGAGCCGGTGCTTAATCCGGCGGCTCCGCCACCACCACCGCCGCCTTCACCCCCACTGCTGGCCGAAGTGGCCAGCGAGAGAATGTCGGTTGAAACCGTCACGGTGCTTTCACTGCCGCGCACCATGTTAAGAAAATCGAGATTGTAGTTTTTGATGTAGGGGATGTCGCGCTCAACCCTGAGCACTCCGTTTTTCATCGAATAACGTAGCCCGGCAAGATCGGCGATCCGGGCGACAACCTCGTTAAATGGGCGTTCTTTGGCCCGGAAGGAAATGCCGCCCTGAATCCCGGCATCCAGTTCAATATCCACATCGGCAAGGCGCGCCAGTTCGATCAGCACATCCTTGAGCGGTACGTCATCTGTGACGGTGACCGAAACCAGTTTGGTATTGGTGATTTTCGGCGGGCGCGGGGCGGCGAGAATCGGAGCAAGATCGGGAACCGGCGGCTCTTTGACCTGAAGCGCTCCGGTTTCTCTTTTCCCGTCCTGACTTACCGGGCTTTGATCCAGACTCCTGTAGTCTTTGCGGGTAAGGCCAAGTTTGCGGTCAATCGGATCAAGTTGCCCGGCTTTGCCGAAATCATTAAAATCGGCGCAGCCAGTCAGCAGGCCGAGCGTCAGGCCTAAAAAAGCGCAGGATGATAGAGATTTCCACATTCCCGTTTCCGTAATCCCAACACGTAGTGGTTAGCTTTTAGTTAAACCACCATATACTGTTCGTAGCCGGAACATGGCAGAAATTCAAACAATAAATATCCGGCGAGGACTGAGATTTGTTCATTGTCCGGGAGTGATACCGCCATACACTGTCCGGCCCGTCCATTCCCCCAGATGCCAGAAACTTTGTGAAATTTCCGGAAATACCAGTTGCAGGAACATCGAAGCGCCAAGCGCCGGACCGAAGGGAAATACCGGGCCTTTTCCCGCGCCGCGCCAGAAAACAGCGGTGACGATACCCAGCAGCCCGGAGAAGAACAGCAGCGGAACCAGCTCACGCGTACCCAGCCATAACCCGGCCACCAGCAGGAATTTCACATCGCCCGTGCCCAGCCCGTCTTTTCTAAACAGGATACGAAACCCGTATTGCAGGCCGATGCCGATGGCCAGCCCGGTCAAGGCTCCGGCCAGCACATCCGCCGGATAGGCGTCCACCAGACACAGCTTGTAAATCATCCCCAGCGCACCCATTGCCAGTTGCACCTGATCGGGAATGATGTAATGGGCGAAATCGGCGAGAAACATCACCACGAGGCAGACCGCCAGCAGCATCAGGAATATTGCCTGTGCCGACAGGCCGAAACGCGCATAAACTAATAAAAACAACAGGACGGTCGCCAGTTCGGTTAAAGGATAGCGTACCGGGATTTTACCCTCGCAATGGCGGCATTTGCCGCCGAAGGCCAGCCATGAGCCGACCGGGAATAAATCCTTAATGCCCAGCGGGATTTTGCAGGCGGGACAGCGCGAGCGATCCAGCGTCACCGGCAGGCCGAGCGGCAAGCGGTAGCCGAGCAGCGTGGCGAAGCTGCCAAAGCACAGCCCCAGAAAAATAACCCCCGCAATCTCCAGCATTTCCATAAAGCGTATGCTATGGTAGAGCTTGGCAATGCGCTACAGGAAAAACGCGACCCCAACCCGTCTGATCGGACTGCTGGGAGGCTCCTTCAACCCGGCCCATGCGGGCCATCTCCATATCTCGGTTGCGGCGATGAAACGTTACGCGCTGGCGGAAGTCTGGTGGCTGGTATCCCCTGCCAATCCTCTGAAAGACCCGGATACACTGGCTCCCTATGCGCTCAGGCTGGAACATGCCCGCCGGACGGCTCGCCATCCCCGGATCCGGGTACTGGATTGCGAGCGGAAATTTGCTACCCGTTACACAATAGACACACTCCGGCGGCTGATGCAGGCGAATCCGGGCTGCCGCTTCGTCTGGCTGATGGGGATGGACAACCTCGCCGGATTTCATCGCTGGCGGCAATGGCGTGAGATTGCCGCCCTCGTTCCGCTGGTCATCGCCGACCGCCGCCCGGGTACATACGGGGCGCTGAAAAGCAAGGCGGCCACAGCGCTGCAATCATGGCGGCGCATGGCTCCCGGCGAGGCTCCCTGCTGGTCGGCGCTGTTTTTGCGGCCCCACCCGGCCAGCGCGACAGGCTTACGAAAAACACTTGGAAAAGACGCGTTTTCGCGTCATAATGGAAACTGGCAACCAATACAGGAGATTTCGCCATCGCTACCTACACCATCGCGGGGAGTTCGGATCTGATCCGTAACCTCATCTTATCCTCGCTCGACGACGACAAGGCCACGGACGTCACCGTCGTCGACCTCAACGGGAAAAGCAGCTTCGCCGACTGCATGATCGTCGCCAGCGGCCGTTCCCAGCGCCACATCTCCGCTATGGCGGATCACCTCGTCGAAAAGCTCAGGCATACCGGACTTTCCTCCGTCGGAGTCGAAGGAAAGGAAAGCTGCAACTGGGTGTTGATTGACGCCGGGGATATCGTCATTCACCTGTTTAAGCCCGAAGTGCGAGAGATGTATCATCTCGAGAAAATGTGGGCGGTCGTTGTGCCGCCGCCTCAGGAAATGGCGTTGTAGTTGCGCCTGATTGTTGCTGCGGGCGGGAAATGGGCGAAGGGGCCTGAGCGCGAGTTGTTTGCGCTCTACGCTGAACGCCTGCCGTGGGAGTTGAGCCTGCTTGAAGCCCGGGCTAAACCCGGCATGACACCTGCCGAAGAAACCACCCTGTTATTCGACCTGTGTAAAAAAGCGGGCGCGCATCGCATCGTCGCGCTTGATGAGAGCGGGCGGACATTCTCCAGCCCCGAACTGGCGGAGCGCATCGGTGCGTGGCGTGATGGCGGTGATCAACATATCGGCTTTATCATCGGCGGGCATGCGGGGCTGGATAAGGCTATGCTGAAACAGGCCGACGCCGTGCTGTCTTTCGGGCGTGTCACCTGGCCGCACCTGCTGATGCGCACTTTGCTGGCCGAGCAACTCTACCGGGCATGGGCTATTTTAAACCGCCATCCGTATCATCACGGGTGAGTGATCGGAATTTATCTCCCAACCCGGAAACGGAGAAGAAAGCGCATCCGGCTAGTTTACTTTCCGGAAAGCCTTCCCCTTGCGTTTCCGGACGTTTTAGCGTATTGGCGGCGCATGGATACCCTTGAGATTACTCAGGCCACACCGGATATCATGGATGAAATCTGGCCCTTCATGCGGCAGATTGCAGCGGAAGGCCGTACCTATGCCTGGCCGCCCGATGTGAGCCGTGAGATGGCCCCCTCGCTCTGGTTTTTTCCCAATGCCCGGGTTTATGCCGCCCGCATGAACGGGGAGCTGGCCGGAACTTTCTACCTGCGGCCCAACCATCTCGGCCCCGCCTCGCATACCGCCAATGGCGGGTTTATGGTCAATCCGCGCTTCGCCGGTGGGGGCGTCTGCACCCGCATGGGCGAACATGCGATGAGCGAGGCGAGGCGGCTGGGCTATCGCGCCATGCAGTTTAATATGGTGGTCTCCACCAACCTGCCCTCAGTTGCGGTCTGGAAAAAACTGGGGTTTACCGAGATTGCCCGCGTACCGGAAGGCTACTGCCTTCCCGATGGAAACTACGTTGATTCGCTGATTTTACATCGGAAACTATAACATGGCTGTCGTTGCCTGCGACTGCAACGCATCCCGCCGGGCATATCTTGACTGAAACGATTGCCCACCGTGAGCGGTAAAGCTTTCATTTGCCTTGTCAAGGTAACCCAATGCTCCTTGCCGCAGCATCGGCATAGCGTATTCGGCATAGGCAGAAAACGCCGCATCGCCTGAACCACGGTAGTCCATTCCCTCAAACAATGCCCGCATGGCAGGGGAGCGAAGCTCCTGTTGATCCCCGGCTTCATGCGCTTCAATCAATCCGGCGGCATGGGCCAGCGCCTCATCACGCAGAAAATTCTCAATATAAGCTTCTTTTCCCAGTGCTACCGCCTGCGATTCACCCATAACCGTGCCGGTGAGAAGATTCACAGCGTGCTGGCATTCGTGCACCAGCACATGCGTCAGACGACCGGGCGGGCGCGTGATATTCAGGTAAACGGTCTGGCTTGCCGCATCGTAATATCCACCATTATCCCCATCTATGCTCTCCGGCACGAAACAGGACAGCCTGGCTCCGCTTTGCAGCGCGGTCATAACCGTTTGGCAACTGCGTCCACCGATTGCCATCAGTGGGCTAAGCAAGCTAGCCGGTGGGGAAACAAAAATCATTCCTCTACTATAATAAAAAAAGCGTTATCAGTCACCTATTCTGTGTATGCTGAATATATGATCCCTATCCCCCGCCATCTTGTTATTACCGGCGCATCGAGCGGCATCGGCGCGGCGCTGGCCGTTGAATACGCCGTGCCGGGACGCGTGCTCGGCCTGCTCGGGCGCAACGCTGAACGGCTGGAAGCCGTCGCCTTGCAATGCCGCTCAAGGGGGGCGGCAACGATCACCGGGCTGGTTGATCTCACCGACGAGGCGGCAACCGCAGCGTGGCTTGAGCGATTCGACGATGCGCACCCGGTTGACCTGCTGATCGCCAATGCCGGGATTTCCGGCGGCACGGCGGGCGGGTCGGAAACCCCTGAGAACATCCGCGCTATTTTCGCCGCCAACTGGGACGGGTTATGCAACAGTCTCTTTCCCCTCATTGACCGCATGAAACGTCGCGGCGGCGGGCAACTCGCCCTGATGGCCTCGCTGGCAGGCTACCGGGGATTTCCCGGCGCACCCGCTTACTGCGCCAGCAAGGCGGCGGTTAAAATCTTCGGCGAGGGGATGCGGGGGCATCTGCACCCCAGCGGGATCAAAGTCTCGGTGATCTGCCCCGGGTTCATCCGCACGCCGATGACGGCGGTGAATCCGTACCGCATGCCGTTTATGATCGGAGCCGACAAGGCCGCCGTCATTATCCGCCGGGGGCTGGAGAAGGACAAGCCGCGCATCGCTTTTCCGCTCAGGGCCGCCGCGACTATGTGGTTTTTCGCCCTGATACCGCCGCGCCTGAGCGACCTGCTGTTTCGCCGCCTGCCGGAAAAGCCGCCCAGAGATACCGCCACCGGGTAGCTATACCCGCCCCGCCACCAGCGACTCCACCGCTTCCGGGTTGAGCAGGGTGGAAATATCCCCCAGCTTGCCGAAATCTTCCTTTGAGGTGACTTCTCCGGCGGCGACTTTGCGCAGAATACGGCGCATGATCTTGCCCGAGCGGGTTTTGGGAAGGGCATCGGAGAACTGGATTTTCTCAGGCGCGGCGATGGAGCCGATGATTTTTTTCACCGTCTCGCGCAATTCCCGGCGCAAGGTATCGCCCACCGCGCCTTGTGTATCCACTCCCGGCAACACCGTCACATAGGCATAAATCCCCTGCCCCTTAATGTCGTGGGGGTAGCCAACCACCGCCGATTCCGTCACCTGCGGATGCTCATTGATGGCCGCCTCGATCTCCGCCGTGCCAAGCCGGTGTCCCGAGACATTCAGCACGTCATCCATGCGCCCGGATACCCAGTAATACCCGTCCGCGTCACAATGCGCGGCGTCGCCTGAGAAATAATAACCGGGATAGGTGGAAAAATATGTCTCGACGAAACGGGCGTGATCACCCCAGATAGTACGCGCCTGTCCGGGCCATGAACTCCTGATGCACAACGCTCCGCTGGAGCCGTCCTTCACCTCGCACCCGTCAGCGTCCAGAATCACGGGATCAACCCCAAAAAACGGCAGCGTGGCGGAACCGGGTTTTGGCTCAATTGCGCCCGGAATGGGACTCAGCATATGCCCGCCGGTCTCCGTCTGCCACCAGGTATCAACGATTTCAGCGCGGCCTTCGCCCACTACCTCATGATACCAGCGCCACGCCTCGGGATTGATCGGCTCCCCGACCGAGCCGAGCACCCGCAGGCTGGCGCGGCCGGTGCTTTTTACCGGCCCCTCGCCCTCGCGCATCAGCATGCGTATCGCCGTCGGCGCGGTGTAAAACAGCGAAACCTTATGCTTATCAACGATCTGCCAGAAGCGCGACGCGTCGGGATAATTGGGCACACCCTCAAACATCAGGGTTGTTGCCCCGCAGGCCAGCGGCCCGTAGACAATATAGGAATGCCCGGTGATCCAGCCGACATCCGCCGTGCACCAGAATACCTCGCCCGGGCGGTAATCGAACACATGGTGAAACGTCATGGCGGCGTAGAGCAGGTAGCCGCCCGAGGTATGCAGCAGGCCCTTGGGCTTGCCGGTCGAGCCGGAAGTATAGAGGATAAAAAGCGGTGTCTCCGCCTCGAAGCGTTCCGCCGGGCAATCGTCATCCGCCACAGCTTCCAGCTCATGCCACCAGACATCGCGCCCGTCCTGCCAGTCAACCGCGCCGCCGGTGCGCCTGAGCACCAGTACGCTTTGCACTCCCGTGCCTGTGCAGGCCTCATCCACCTGACGCTTGAGAGCAATATTTTTTCCGCCGCGCACGCCTTCATCGGCGGTAATCACCAGTTTTGAGCCGCAATCTTCAATGCGCCCGCGCAGTGAGGCCGGGGAGAATCCACCGAATACCACCGAATGCACCGCGCCGATGCGGGCGCAGGCCAGCATGGCAATCGCCGCCTCGGGAACCATCGGCATATAGAGCGTCACCCGGTCGCCCTGCTTTACGCCCAGTTTTCTCAGCATATTCGCCGCCCGGCAAACCCGAAGGTGCAGTTGCTCGTAGGTCAGCGTCACGCCGGCTTCGTTCGGGTCATCCGGCTCCCAGATAATCGCCGCCTGCCCGCCCCGCTCACCCAGATGACGATCAAGGCAGTTGGCTGAGACATTCAGCGTCGCCCCCTCAAACCAGCGGATATGCACGTTTTCCTTGTCAAACGACGACGAGCGCACCTGCTGCCAGGGCAGGCCCCAGTCGAGAAAGCGATGCGCCTGCTCGGCCCAGAATGCTTCCGGTTGACCAAGCGAGCGGGCATACATGGCGCGGTATGCTGCGGCATCGAGATGGTGGGATTTGCTATCGGCCAGAGGGCTGGGTTGAACGGCGGACATGACAACCTCCTTTTTTAGGGAAGTTCAGCCTAGCGTATTTTGGCCATGCCTGACAAGGCGGGGGAGCGCCTCAGTGGTGTCTCAGCTTGATTATTAATTTGTTAATCTTTAGCGTGATATGGTTTTTGCTCATGGAAAATTACGCATGGCATACTTAGGCCAGATGCGCTTAATTTGATACTACCAGCGCTTGTGTACATCATGTTATGTAAGCGCATGCACAATATTTTTACCAATGCAACCTTTTTCGTGCTATGATAAGCAGCAAAGTTGTTGTATTAAACATGCAACGAATAGGCGTTAAAAATGGAATATACTAAATACTGTGTATTTTTTTCTTGCGGCAAAGTTGACGTAAAGGCCGGAAATGACGGTTTAGCAAAGGAGCGCCGCTCTGCTATTGCTAAAAAGCAGCGGCGGCGAGATGGAGTTAGTTATGGGAACGCAACTTGAATTGGCAAAAAAGCGCCTTTTTGATGAAAAGGCGTTAAAGGTAGGGAATATTAAGTTATTCCCTGGATCTAATAGGGATACGACTGCCGAAGAGATGGCTGAGGAGATTAATAAATCTCTCTCTCGGATAGAAACGGGAAATGTCGTCATATTGGATGATGATGTAGAACTTTATAATGACGAAGGGGCTGGATTATAGTAGAGTTTCAGGCTATGTCGTTTAACCAGCTCTATGATTTTTGCCAAACCCTTGAGCCTGTAAAGCACAATGAGCCTATTGTGCATCAAAATGTTGTTAAAAACAAGGCTCTTGAGTTGACCGGCATTGAAAGCATCCGAACAATGATGGATGATTTGGATGCTTCCCGCATGCGCGGTTATTACCTTTCTGCCGAAAACAAAGATCACCAATTTGTAAAGCAGACTGGTGGCGCTGTGATAGTGTTGGCAAGAGGTATGAATAGATGCTGGAAGCGATTTACATATGTAAAAGAGCTAATGCATGTTTTCGACAGGGAAGAAGAGCTTGTCTCTTCCCCGGAATCATTCGAGAAAGTGCTTTCAGAAATAACCACCTCGACCATAGAATCGCCTCAGGGAAAATCAGAAACCAAGGGTTTCTGGATGGCCCTTTCAGTGCTTTGTCCCGAAAAACATCGTTTGCTTTTTGAGGAATTGCGTATGGCAAATCAAATTGATGATTATGCTATTGCGCTTCAATTGCGCATTCCCGAGCTTTATGTGCCGCATTTATTCAGCCCTAAACATCGCAAGACAATAGATAATATTCTACAGCCCTAATACTTCGCCGCGAAGCGCAGAAACAGCGTATTGCTTTCGTAATCGGCGGTCGGGTCGTCGGATTCGCGCTCAATATAATTATATTCCAGCCCGACATTGTGGATATTGGTAATATTATATTGCGCCAGCAAGGCGGCGTCATACACGTCGTCTTCACGATCCGGGCGACCGCCGGTCGGATTGATCTCAAAATCGTAATTGGTATAGCGCAGATTCGCGCCGAAAGTCCATTGCGGCAGGGGATCGTATGCCACGCCGCCGCCTAGCCGTGAGCGCAGGTAACCCGATGCCCCGGTCAGTGACGCTTCTTCGATTGAGCGGCTGACCAACCCGGTCAGGGTGACATCCGGCGCAGCGCGCCAAAGCAGGTCACCGTTGACGCCGAACGCATTGATCTCCTCGCGGAAGGAATCGTCATAATCCTGCCGCAAATACCCGGCATTGGCATCAAACCAGAACCCGTCCTTACGGTTGCCGTGTTCGGCTCCGAGATAAAGCCCGTAACCTTTGGAGTCCAGTTCGGCAAGCGCCGTGTTATCAACCTGCTCGTCGTAGCGCTTGGTATTAAAGACCGCCTTCACATAGGTCAGGGTCTGCGGCTGCGTATAATAGCCCGCCCGCGCCGTGAAATGATATTCATCGCGGTCGCGGTCGTCGTTGATACTAATCGAACCATCATCGCGCCCGGTGTTATCGTAATCGTATCGCAACCATTCTGCCCCGGCTTCCAGTCGCGCCCGACCCTGCCGCGTATCAATCCCGGCTCCCGCGCTATAATAAAGGTAATCGGTCGGCTCGCTCTGGCGGCGATCAGGATCGTCAATGAATGAACCGATAGCCACATGATCCGAGCGGAAGCGGGCATGCGCCAGCAAATCGGTGCTGGCCGTCGCGGCATAGCGCGTATTGCCGCGCAAATCGGCATCGAGATAACTGTTTTCCGAATTGTCGAAATACTCTCCGACCTCGACATTCCCCCGCACCTTATACTCATGCCGGTCGAAATCCGAGCGCAAGGTAAAGCCGGGACTGAAAATCCCAATAATGTCACTTTCTTCGTTATTGGGATTGCGGAAAATATTGTCGTTGTACATCAATCCGGCTTCACCGCCCCAACTGATGGAGACCAGCGCCTCGGGCTGATAGCCCGGCAATTGCTCAACCGATTCGGGCAAGCGAGGAACGGCCTGTTCCTCCTCAATGCTCTGGGCCAGCGCGGAAGAGAATGCAAAAGGCATCGCGCTGGTAAACAGTATAGAAAGGTAAGTAAAATGTCGGATCATATCCGGCCTATGGTAGTGGAACATCGGAGTGTGACGCTACCATAAAATCCCGATATGTCCAGTATTCCTGTTGGCGAACGTTTACTGTTGCTTTTTTTCTTCGTTTGCCAGATCAACCAGCGTATCCATCACGGCTCCCGCTCCGCTATAGCCGTTTTGCTGGGCTTTGGCCAGCCAGACCCGCGCCTCGGGAATATTACGCGCCACGCCGATGCCCCGGGCGTAGCTGACGCCAAGCTGGTACTGGCCTTCCACGTCGCCGGCCTCCGCCGCCTTCCTGTACCACGCCACCGCCTGCGCCGGATCTTTTTTCACCCCGTCGCCCAGCATGAATGCCTTGCCGTAAGCCGACATGGCCTGCGGATGACCGGCTTTCGCTGCTTTTTCCATCCACGCAGCGGCATCCTTGCCGCCGCCGGTTGCCAGCAGATACATGGCTTCCGGGTTGCCCCGCGCCGCCGCCTTGCGATACCACGCCATCGCCTGATCCGCCCGCCCGGTAACCTCGTACATTTTTGCCAGTGCCAACTCGGCTTTCGGATCACCGCTTTTCGCCGCCTGCTCGTAAAGTTGCGCGGCACGGGCCGGGTCACGCGGCACGCCCTTGCCCTTCTCATAGGCGCGGGCCAGTTTCATTGCCTGCTCGGGGTCAGCCGCCACCGCCTGACGCATCCAGTAATCAGCCTGCTTCGGATCACGCGTCACGCCTTCGCCGTTGCCATATGCCGTCGCCAACTCAACCATCGCCTTGCCGGAACCGAGCCTTGCCGCTTTCTGATACCACTCAAACGCCGCCTTGGGATTTCTCTGCCCAAACCGCCCGCTACGCTCGGCATCCGCTAAAAACAGCATGGCTTTCGTGTCGCCATGCGCCGCCGCATCGCCGATCAGCCGCCGGGCTTCTTCCGGCAACGTGCCGCTGCTTTGCTGAATATACATCCGCGCCAATCGCTTGGTCGCCGTCGCCGAGCCACGGGCGGAAGCGATACGATAGATTTCCACGGCCTTTCCGGGATTACGCGGCACACCAACACCCTGAGCATAAGCATCCGCAATCTCCAGCGCCGCCGCATCGGAACCGGCCTTCATGGCTTCGGTAAACAGCGCAATGGCCCGTTGACGATTGACCGGCAGGCCGACACCGTCACGATAAGCCCGCCCCAGTTCAACTTTCGCGGAAACCGATCCTTTATCAGCGGCCTCGCGCAGCCAGGAGACGCCTTCCGCCTCATGTCCGCTGTCAATCAGCAGCCGTCCCAGCGCCAGCGTCGCACTCGCGTCACCCTGCTTGGCGGCGCGCTCGTACCAGCGCTGCGCCTCCGACATCTGGTTGTTTTTCTCGTGCATGCCACCAATCGAGCGCATCGCCCCGGCATCGCCCCAGCGCGCCGCCTGCTTCCAGAGCTGTTCGGCATCGCCTTTCGGGTTATTGCGCGTTCCGGTTTCCACCCACATATCGCCCAGCTCCCGCGTCGCCGCGATATTTCCCCGGGCAATCGCGCCACGATACCATTGCTCCGCATCGGCGAACCGCTCCTGCTCGCGGTAACCCCGGGCCAGCCCCAGCATCGCTCCGGTATCACCCCGCGCCGCTTTCTCGCGTAAGGTAAACAACGCCTGCGATTCCAGCGCATCCGCCGCCGGAAGCCCCTCCGGCGACACCGTCCCGTCACGCAGCAACTGCGCCAGCTTCATACCGGCCTGCGGGTATTCTCCGGCGATTCCGGCCAGCAGCTTCCCTGCCAGTTGCGGATCTTTTGCCACACCCTCACCGTTCAGACGCGCCTCAGCCAGTGCATAAACCGCACCCGGCTCACCCAGATCCGCCGCCTGCTGCAACAGTGCTTCACGGGAGTGAGGCGTCATTGCGCCTTTGGACAAATCAGCCAGACGTACCAGCGCCTGTGCCTTCACATCGGTTGTGACCGCTTTTTCAGACGCTTCCTGATATTTCTCAATCGCGCCGGGGACATCTCCGGCGGCGCGCAGGCGCTCACCCTCAACGAACTCGCGGCTACCCGGTTTTTCAACCAGCGTATGGGTACATGCGGATGCCAGCAGGGAACAGCCAAGCAGCGCAGAATATAAAAATCGTGTTTTAGCCTTCATGATTAACGAATTCCATAGCTTGCGTTTGGAGATAAAATCCTGTACGAGGGCCTCTTGCTAGCGGAAGTAACCGAAGATTTCAAGGAATATTCGCATGTTCCATAAAATTGTATGTTAATTCATTTTTAACTCTTTACAAAAAATTCATTTGTTGTTATTAACTATTTGCGCAGTGCAAAAAGAAGCTCTATAGAGAAGCCGCAGCGCGCACGGTTTTTCGGGCGGAGCATTCTTACGGAAATGCCAGACGGTAAATGAAACGATGAACTTATATATAGGACATATGCTTTTTATTCTGGGAATGGCGGTCTTCGCCATTTCCCTGCCGCCTGCGACGTGGGATCCTGACGCCAGCGAATTTATTTTCATCATCGGCGGTCTGGCGGTCTGGCGGTATTCATGGGGGCTGCTCAACCTGATCCGCTACCTGATTTACCGTCATATCGTGTTCCCGCGCTGGCGGCGTAAAGCAACCCTCATGGGCGCGGATGCCATGCCCTCGCACCTCTTTTTGCTGGTGACCAGCTTCCGTATCGGCGCCGAGACGACACGCCGGGTCTATGACAGCGTTTTCAGGGAAGCAAAAAATTACGGCTATCCGGTAACCATCGTGGTATCCATCGTCGAGCGGGCCGACGAGGCATTTATCAAGCAGATTTTCACGCTGGCCGACATGCCGGAGGATATCCGCCTTGTGATCGTGCGCATCGAAGGCACGGGCAAGCGCGATGCGCTGGCCTGCGGCTTCCGCGCTATCGCCAAGCAGCATCCCGACAGCGAAGCGGTAGCGGCAGTCATTGACGGCGACAGCATGCTGACACCCGGCCTGCTGCAACAATGCGCGCCGATGTTTAAGGTATTGCCGAAAATCGGGGCTTTGACCACAGATGAACTCTGCGAGGTTGATGGCAAATGGATTTTCCGCGAATGGTATAATTTGCGTTTCGCTCAGCGGCATATTTTCATGTCGTCGGTAAGCCTTTCCAAGCGGGTGCTGACCCTGACCGGCCGCATGTCGATGTTTCGCGCCCAGATACTGACCCGCCCGGATTTCATCCGGCAGGTTGAGCTTGACTGGATTGATCACTGGCGGCTCGGGCGCTTCAAATTCTTAACCGGCGACGACAAATCCTCATGGTTTTACCTGCTCAAGGAAGGCTGGCCGATGATTTACGTCCCCGACAGCACGGTAATTACCATTGAAACCCCGCCGGATAACAGCTTTCTTAAAAGCTCGGTGGCACTAATGCGCCGCTGGTTCGGCAACATGCTGCGCACCAATGGCCGGGCGATTGCGCTCGGGCCGAAGCGCATGGGCTGGTTTCCCTGGATCAGCATCATTGACCAGCGCATCTCCATGTGGACTTCGCTGACCGGTCTCGCCGCCGCCCTGCTGGCAACCATTGCCATCACGCCGATTGCTATTCTCTATTACCTGCTGTGGATCATGTTCACCCGCTATGTGTTGACGTTAAGCCTTTTGACGGCGCGGCCACGGGTTAGCGCTTTTTACCCGTTTCTGCTCTATTACAACCAGATAGTCGGCTCGCTGATTAAAACTGTCGTGCTGTTCCGGCTGGACAAACAGAAATGGACACGGCAAAACACCGTGCTGTCCTCGGGGCGCACCCGTTGGGCGGAACGCCTCGCCGGGATGAGTTCGTCTTATATGCACGTTTTTGCCTTCGGAATCTTCCTGACGTTACTGGCAACGGTAACCGGGATCATCAATTTGCCGGAACCCGGATTCTGGATACA
>JAKFYP010000056.1 GCA_021730835.1 Alphaproteobacteria bacterium | reverse complement strand
ATCCTGCGTCGCCCGCTAATCATCGCGCCGGAAGCCTCTCTGGTTATCGCCGGAGGAGAGGTTGGAAAATTATTGCTCTCCAAAGATCAGGGCGCTTACATCGTCAACGCGGGCAAGCTCTATATCGTCGGCACGGAGGTTACGGCATGGGATGAGGCGAAGCAGGAGCCGCAATGGGCGACTTACGAGAAAAAAAGAATTTTTCGCCCTTTCATCACCTCGTGGAGCCGCTCGGAAACCTTCATGAGTTCAACCGAGTTTATCGCCCTCGGCTCGACCAACTCCAAGGCATATGGCATTTCGCTCTCCTCAGGGCCGAACCTGTTTCTGAAAAACCTCGATTCCGACAAGGGCACACGCCCGACTTCGATTATCGTCGATAATTCGTTTAACAATCTCTATTACGGATTTTATTCCTACGAGGCCGATCATGTGGTGTTAATCGGCAACGAATATATTAACAACGTTGTCTACGGCATTGACCCGCATGACCGATCGCGCTGGTTCACGATCGCCTACAACACCGCCTACGACACCGAGAAAAAACACGGAATCATCATCTCCCGCGAGGTAAACGACTCAACCATTCTCGGCAACATTTCCTTCGACAATCACGGCTCCGGAATCATGATCGACCGCCAGAGCACAGGCACGCTGATTTATGGCAATACCGCTTTCAATAATGGCCAGGACGGGCTGACCATTTTTGAAAGCGGCTGCAAGATTATCGCCAGCAATCGCTTATTTAACAACAAGCGCGCCGGGGTACGCGTGCGCAACAGCATTGATATCGGCATTTTCTACAACGTGATTCACGAAAACCTGCAAGCCGGTATTCAGGGTTATGTCTCCGACCTTGCCAGCGACCCGAGCCATTCCCACCGCGATTTTATTCTCGATCCTTACGTCGAGGCAACCGCGCTCAACGCTGTTGGCAACTGGATCGAGGCCAACGGCACGGGCCTCAGCATGGACAGTCTGGCGGCGCTATATATCCGCAACAACCAGTTTGTGAAGCAATCCCCGAGGCTGCTGCGCGGTGACTGGACGGATAGATTCCCTACCATTCTTGCTCGGCACGACATTGAGCATGACGGGGTATTTATTACCCAGCGCTGCCCGAGCGGGGAGATGAAATCCTATGAAGCCTGCTCCTTCCGCGAACTCGGATTTTTCGCGGGCGACGGGCAGGAAGCGTTACCCGAGCGCATCATGCAGCGCACCTGCGCCGGTGAAATCAAATCCGCAGGGAATCACACGCCATGACTCGTCTGTTATACCCGATAGCCATGCTGCTTTTACTGTGTCCGCTTGCCGTTGCCGCAGTGGAGCCATCGGCGATATTCGACGTAGCAGCGCGGCGGGCCGAGTTGCAGCATCCGGCTTTCGCCCCTGCCCGCAAAGCCTGCATGGCGGAGGCGTATAAAATCAACATTAAGAAGCTTGCCACTCCGATCCCTGAGTTGAAGAAAACCAAAGAATACGGAACCGATCAGAGCGCCACCGATTTTTCATGGGCGATGATGGTGCTCTCGGGAAGGGCACTGGCGGGCGATGCTGCTTCCGAGCGGGATCTTTCTTCGCTACTGATCAGCTGGGCAAAGGCGAAGGCTTTTGTCAGGTCAAAAGAAGACTACGATCCTTATTATGCGCTCAAACGCCTGCTGCTGCCGACCATCGCCGCCTACAGCGTCGTCGGGCATAACATGAATCCGGCTGACAGTAAAATCGTGCATGACTGGCTTGATGGCTTATCGCGTCGCATGAACGCTACCTTTGACGGCGATGTGGACCATAACAATCACCGTTACCTCGCGGATTCCGTCCTGATGGCATGGGGGCAGTACAGCGCTGACGATGCCCTGTACAGAAAAGGAATTGAACGTTTTCAGGAAGCGCTGGAGCAAGCAAACCCGGATGGCGGCCTGCCACTGGAGACAAGGCGCGGGGCGCGGGCGACCTGGTATATGCGCCAGTCGCTCTCCAGCCTGACTGTCATGGCGGAAATCGCCCGCCTGCACGGCGACGACCTCTATGGCGAACACGAAGACGGCAAGTCAATTGACACTATCATGGATTACTTCCTGAGCGCCGTCTATAACCCACTGGTGATCCTGCCTGAAGCATCGGCCAACTACATACCGGGGCCGAGTGATAACTATCTCGTGCAGGAGCATGGCATGCTTGATCGGCGGAGCCACCAGCGTCATTACATGGCATTTACGGAAGCCTATTTGCGCTACCACCCCGAATCCTTCGCAGCGGCGCGGCTGCGGCAACTGATGGACAACCGGGGATTCAAAGAACGTCCGTTGATTGACGAATTCTCAGGCGGGAACGCCACCTGCTTCTGGTGGAAACCGGGAGGAAAAGCATGAAAATGATGCGATATATTCTATGCGCTTTGCTGATGCTGCTACCCTTCGGTGTATCCGCTCGCAACCTGCAAGCCGATATCGTCCGGCTTGAAGAGCTGGCAAAACAGGGAAAGCAGGCGGAATTCCGGCAACTTGCCTCCCAGATGGAGGAGACCGGCCTGCCGGAAGCCATGGTACGGCTGGGAAAACTTTACGAGCATCTGCCGACAGTGCATCTGCTGCCCCGCGCCGATTACGCCACCGCAGCGGAATATTACACCAAAGCGCTTCGGCTGGTAAAAGATGAAGGCATCAGCGACGAATGGACGACCCGCGCCCAGCGCAGCCTCGCCAGCCTCTATATGGACGGCAGAGGCGTGCGCGCCGACGGGCGGCGGGCCGAAATCCTGCTGAAACAGGCCATCGCCGCCGGAGATAAGGTGGCGGCCTATGAGTACGGGCAACTGCTTGAAACCGGCGCGGGCAATCTGGGATCCAACATGAAGGCGGCGGCGGAGCAATACCGTCTGGCCATCCAGCGGCGTTACGGCAAGGCGGCGCTGGCGCTGGCAAGGCTTTACCGGCAGGGGCTTGTTCCGGCTCCCTCCCGCACGGCGGCACAGGATATGGCGATTCTCGGTGTTTCCTATCTTGAGGAAGCGGCGAAAAAAGGCGAAGGTGACGCCGCTTATCGCCTGGCACAGGCTTTCGCTGACGGGGAAGGCGTGGCTGCGGATCAGGCACGGGCGCTCATCTGGTTTGAGGAGGCCATGAAGAATAACCATATCGGCGCGCTGATGACGCTCTCCGATATGTATGGGCGAGGCATCACCGTGGCGGTTGATCGCAAGAAAGCAACCGATTACATGCGCCGCGCCGCCGAGCAGGGTTCGGTTGCCGCCGCCGAGGCGATGGGCAGCAGCCGGAGCAATAATAAGCGCGCCTATCTCGATGTACCGAAGGAAGAGGCGGATCAATGGCTACGGCGTGCTGCGGCGGTCGGTAGCGGCGAAGCGACGCGTTCTCTGGCATTCCGGGCGCTCGAAACAGGTAATTCGGCGCAGGCGGTAGCTTATCTGGAACCACTGGCCAATAACGGCGATGTCACCTCCGCACTTACCTTGTCTTCGCTGTTTGACGAAGGCAGACTGATCATCCGCGACGAGGCGAAAGCCGCCCTGTACTTCAACAAAGCAAAAGAATCGGCGATTTCGGCATCCGATAAATGGCGTATCGCCCGCATCATGGTGACGCCTTCCAGCCATTTCTATGATCGGCAGGAGGGACTGAAATGGATGACACAGGCGGGTGAAGAGGGCAATACCAAGGCCGTGCATTACCTCGCCGGGTATTACGACGACGCGGACGATCCCAAAACCTCGTTTTACTGGAATCGCAAGGCGGCTAACCGGGGCAATGTTTCGGCGATGCTCAGGGTTGCCAGCGCCTTGACCGAAGGCCGTGGCACGATTCAGGATACCATGCTTGGCAGTTTATATGTGCATCGCGCCCTGAAAAACATTTCTCCCTCCGACGGGCGCGCCATGATGCAAGTCGCCAATGCATACCGTACCGGCACGGGCGTTGAGCGCAACATTGCCAGATCAGTCGAATGGCTGGAGAAAGCCATTAAGCTGGGAGAAACCAAAGCCAAGGTCGAACTGGCCCGCATCGCCCTGTGGGATGTGGTCGAAGGTTATACGCAGGCAGACGCCATCCGGCTGTTTCACGAAGCCGAAGCGGCGGGTATTCCCGAAGTGCAGCTTGAGTTGGGGCTATCCTATGCCGGAGGCAGGGGTGTGCCGATGAGTTCTCGCCGCGCCGTGCATTATTTCACTGAGGCGGCCCGCGCCGATATCCCGCAAGCCTGGCATGAGCTTGGCGCGGCCTATCTCAATGGGATTGGCGTGCCGCGCAATACGGCCAAAGGCCGCGATTACATCGCCCGCGCCGCCGAGAAACAATATCCGGAAGCGATGGTTGATCTGGCATTGATTTATCTACACGGCCCGGATGGCTACCGCGACGCGGGCAAAGGCATCCTCTGGCTCAAGAGAGCGGCGGATAAGGGCCATCGTGACGCCATCTACTGGCTGGCCAAAGCCTATCAGCGCGGCGAGGGCGTACCCCGTGATGCGGCGCTGGCCGGGCGGTTACTGGAAAAAGCGGCGGCGGAGAAACACCCGCTGGCAAGAATCGAAATGGAAACAAAGGTAGCAGGTCATGGAGCGTGAAACGAAAGAGCCGCGCCTGATCCCCGTCAGCGCGATAGCCATACTGGCATTCTTTGCCGTATCAGCATTCGCGGCGCTTTCTACCTTATGGATGGAGCGGGAAAAGGTTTTTGAAATCGGGGAGGTAACGGCTCCGGATTTTCTGCGCGGTAAAGCGGCGGCGGCGCTTGAAGATAAATTCGAGGACAGACTGCACGGTAAAAAACTGGCCACGGCCAGTTGGGGCATCTTGCGTTACGCGCTGTTTGGCGTCGGCAATGACGGGGTGATTGTGGGCCGGGATGAGTGGCTGTTTACCCGCGAGGAATTCGAGCATTATCCAGACGGAATGAAGGAAGAGCAGGCGCGCCTCGATCTGGTAGCGCGCATTCATGATTTTCTCAAAAGCCGGGGAATCACGCTGGTCGTCGCCGTTGTACCCGCCAAAACGCGTATTTATGCCGATGCGCTGGGCGATATTCCTTTCCCGCAGGAAAAGCAGGAAGGCTACCGGCGGTTTCACACAGGGCTGAAAAAGCGCGGCATTCTTGCGCCCGACCTGCTGGAGCCGCTGGCGCAGGCGAAGAAACAGGGCATACAGGTTTTCATGCGCACCGACACGCACTGGTCGCCGGAAGGCGCAGAGATTGCCGCACAGGCTATCGCTGCGGAAATAGCGCAGGCCTGCGGCGCGCCGGATTACGATACGGCGGAATATAAGACCATCCGCGGCAAAAAGAAGGTTTACGATGGCGATTTAAGCGCCTTTATCCCAACCGGTGCGCTGAAAGAGGTCATCGGCCCGCGTTCCGAGACATATATGAAGATAAAGACGGCCAAAGCGGATAGTGATGCAGCGGGCGGCGATTTGTTCGGCGAGCAACAGATCCCGGTAGCGCTGGTCGGCACATCCTACAGTTTCGAGAAAGAGTGGAATTTCGAGGGCGCGCTCAAACAGGCGCTTCATACCGACGTGCTCAACCTTGCCGAGGAAGGCAAAGGCCCGCTTGAGCCAATGCAATCTTTTTTGAAGAACACCGATTTTGGACAAACCGCGCCGCGTTTTGTCATCTGGGAGATGCCTGAGCGCTTCATCCAGAAAACCTACGCGGATGTGAAGATCGAGGTTCCGGCCCCCTCCGGTCAGAAAACACAAGCAGCAACCTGCACACCTGCGACCGGCAGCGTCGCCGCCCGCGAGCACAGGGTTTCGGCAAAAGAAAATAAATAACAAAAGTTAAACACATGGTTTTCTCCTCCGCCGTATTCCTGCTCCTGTTTCTGCCGCTGTTTCTGGTGGTCTATTACCTCGTGCCGTTTAAACGCAAATCGCTGGTGATCCTCATTGGCAGCTATATTTTCTACGGCTGGTGGCGGGTGGATTTCCTCGCTTTATTTGCCGCCGTAACATATTTCAGCTACTGGGTGACACTGCGCATGAGTCGCCTGCCCGCAGAAACACCCGAAGAACAAATAATCCGTCACCGCAAGCGCTGGCTGGCGATTGGCGTTGCCGGGAATTTGCTGGTGCTGGGCTATTTCAAATATTTCAATTTCGGCGTGGACTCATTCAATGCCGCGCTATTGGCCGCCGGGTTCACCCCGATGGAAGCATGGAAGGTCATCCTGCCGATCGGGATTTCCTTTTATGTTTTCCAGTCGGTCAGCTACGTCATTGATGTCTATCGCGGCGATGCCGAGATTGCCCCGAGTTTTCTTGATTTCGCCGCCTTTATCGCCCTGTTTCCTCAGCTCATCGCCGGGCCGGTATTGCGCTATAAGGATGTCGCCCACCAGTTCTATGAGCGCACGCATACGCTGGATAAATTCAACGAGGGGGCGATTCGCTTTTCCGTCGGCTTCTGTAAAAAAGTCATGATCGCCGATACGGTCGCGCCCATCGCTGATATGATGTTTGCACAGGCAAACCCTTCCTTCTCCGAAGCGTGGCTAGGCATTCTCGCCTACAGCATCCAGCTTTATTTCGATTTCTCCGGCTATTCCGATATGGCGATCGGACTCGGGCTGATGATGGGTTTCCGCTTCATTGAGAACTTCAACCATCCCTATATTAGCCGCTCAATCACCGAATTCTGGCGGCGCTGGCATATCTCGCTTTCGACCTGGCTGCGCGATTATCTCTATATTCCCCTCGGCGGCAATAAAAAGGGCAAAGTACGCACCTATATCAACCTGCTGCTGACCATGATTCTAGGCGGCGCGTGGCACGGTGCGAACTGGACATTCGTGCTCTGGGGAACCTGGCACGGGGCGATTCTGGCGTTGGAGCGCCTCATCGGCGGCAGGGGCGGCGCGCCTTATCCGCGCCTGCTGGCCTTGCCGCTGACCCTGCTGATGGTGATGATCGGCTGGGTGTTGTTTCGCGCTCCCAATGTCAGCACCGCGTTTGGCTTCTACGAAGGCATGCTCGGGCTTAACGGTTTCGGTATCGCCGATACGCTGGTCTGGCAGATTACGCCGCTGCATCTGGCAGCACTGGCGGGTGGCTGGGTCATTGTGTTTCTTGCTCCTTGGCGCATGCGGCATTTCAATGTGCAGGCCGGGCATCTCGGGCCGACCTGGGCGTATCGCGTCTCGGTGGCCGGACAATGCGCCGTGGTGGCCGTGATGGCGGTCGGCGTCAGTAAAATGATTGCTCAGTCCTTCTCACCGTTTTTGTATTTCCAGTTTTAGATAACGTAATAAATAAGATGCGTACCGAAGAAATTCGTGTTTTCGTATTTTATGAAAATATTTTTCTTATAGACGCTATATATAGTAGTCTGTAAGACTAAATCTGCCAGATGTTATTTCTTGGGGTAGTTATGAGTGTGCTCTCGGATATGAAGATTCTAGAGAGAATCTATCAAAAAGAATTACATATTTCCCCTTTCCAGGTTGAGAATATCCA
The DNA here is from genome assembly GCA_021730835.1 of Alphaproteobacteria bacterium. GTDB lineage: Bacteria > Pseudomonadota > Alphaproteobacteria > Rickettsiales > UBA998 > JAKFYP01. Next base: position 37,938 of record JAKFYP010000056.1, on the reverse strand, counting down.
ACCGTCTTCTGTAGATTTGACGTTGGATGAGCAAATTGAGATTCCTAAGAAAAATATGGAGATCAATGCGCCCTATCCTGATTCGACGCAATTGAAAGAATATTTTACCCACGCGCACCTGGGAAACGATGGCTATATATTGCAACCCGGAGAATTCATTCTGGGGCAGATTAAAGAAACTTTGAGCCTATCGGAAAAGCTGGTGGGCAATATACAAAATCGCAACAGCGTTATTCGATTAGGTGTCAATGTCGGGCTTTCGAGCTATATCAATCCGGGTTATGAAGGAAAGCTACCGATTGCCATTCATAATGTCGGAAGTTTTTCCTTTCATCTGATTCCCGGTATGCGAATCTGCCAACTCGTGCTGTCGGAAGCAAAAGCCGTACTCAAAGATTACAGCAAACGAGCGGAAGCGAAATATCATGCGGAAAAAAATATTACTCTTTCCAGACTTTCGGAAGACAAAGAATTTATCGAGTGTTTTCAGAAGTTCGGAAGCCGGACGACCAAGAATCAACTTATAGAATTTTTAAATACGCGGATTACTGAAAAATCCAGAGATTTTATCAATCATCTCTCCGAAGAACAGAAAAAATTACTCGGATTGACTTAAAATGTCGCTGGCAGAGGAGTTGAGGCCGTACATTATTACCCTTTTGCATGAAAGGAGAATCGCGGAGTTTAAGGAACAATATAAAAAGGCTAACTCAGGAAAAGAACCATCTCAGAAAAATATAAATGATTTTATTGCCTTGATGATCGCTTCAGGAACTCTTGATCAGGAAGCAAAAGAAATTGCTGAAGCATTTATAAGAAAAGCAAAATGGCACGCAAGGCCGAGACATCTTCTTTTTTATAGCGCGTATACCATTCCCTTGCTTTCCTTGCTTGGTCTGTTGATTTTAGTGATCTGGTTCGGGGTTATACCTGATTTCTTATTATCAGGCGCGGGTTATTATACCACCCTGACAACAGCCTTTATATTATTTATGGTTGTTCTTATTGGTACGGTTATTACTGCTTTAAGGGAAAAGTAATCATAATATGACCCCCACTCCCATCCCAACTGTCATTCTCGGCGCGAGCGGTTATACCGGTGCGGAATTGCTGCGCCTGCTGCATCATCATCCGTATGTAAAAATCGCTGCCCTGACCGCCGATTCTCAGGCCGGACAGCCCATAGAGGAGAGTTTTCCGCATCTGCACGGTCTCGCTCTGCCGCCGCTGGTGAAAATCGAGGAGGTGGATTTCAACGGGGTGCAACTCGTATTCTGCTGCCTGCCTCACGGCACGACGCAGGAAATCATCGCCGCCCTGCCCGGCCATGTGCGCATCGTTGATCTCTCGGCTGATTTCCGGCTGTTTAATCCGGCGCTTTACGCCGAATGGTACGGCCATGAACACCGCGCTCCACAGCTTCAGAGAAGCGCCGTCTATGGCCTGAGCGAGTATGTCCGTGAGGCAATCGCTTCCGCCCGGCTGGTCGCCAATCCCGGCTGCTACCCGACTGTCTCCCTGTTGCCACTCCTGCCGCTTCTGCAGGAGGGCATGATCTGTCCGGATCCGATCATTATTGACGCCAAGTCCGGCGTCACCGGAGCGGGGCGGAGCATGAAGCGCAACCTGTTATTTTGCGAGATTGAGGGCGGCTTCAGCGCTTACGGCGTCGGCCAGCATCGTCACCGGCCCGAAATCGAGCAGGTGCTTTCCTGGGCAGCGGAACGGCCCGTCGAGGTGCACTTTACTCCGCATCTCGTGCCGATGAAGCGCGGCATGCTGGCAACCATCTATGTCCGCCTGAACGGCTATACGCTGCAACAGGCACGGGCTTACCTTGAGCGGGCTTACCGGGCCGAGCCGTTCGTGACCATCCTGCCCGAGGGTGCGTATCCTCAAACACAGCATGTGACCGGCACAAATACCTGCCGTATCAACCTGTTCGCCGGACGCAGGCCGGAAGATGCTATCCTCGTCAGCGCAATTGATAATCTGGTTAAAGGCGCTTCCGGGCAGGCCGTTCAAAATATGAATCTGATGTTCGGTTTTGACGAGACAACCGGCCTCCGGCATGTGCCGGTTTTTCCCTGACGGACACATTTTTAACATTTCTGCGCTAAAATAAACCCGGATACGTCAGATTTAACCCGCCCCGTTGCAGCCATGGCGTGAATCTTTTACATTTTTCCTGAAAATGCTACGGGATAGTCAGGATGCGTTCTTATTGTCTTTCCACTTTATTTTTTCTTCATAAGAAAAAATAAAGTAGGTTACGCCGCATAAGCGGCGAGCTTGCGGTCGCAAGCCATAGTCATTCCGACTTTACAGGAAATTATTAAGTGAAATGACTATTAAAACGGTAATACAATGGAAAAAAAAGAGATTACCTACCATTTTACGCTCAAAGATATGAGCCGTGTTTCGTATACGGTAGAAATCAGCAAGCAACCAATGCCTGAACCGGAAGGTCTGCCCGAATGGACACGGCTGGAATTTCACCAGTGCGAGGGATGCCGCTGGACACAAAGCGATCGTTGCCCGGTAGCCGTTGGCCTGCATGGCCCGGCCATGCTGCTTGATAAGCTGCCTTCTTACGAAACGGCGGAGGTACTGGTGGAAACATCCGAACGTAATTACCTGAAATCCACAACCATACAGGAAGGATTAAGCGGCCTGTTCGGGCTGGTGATGGCCCGTAGCGGCTGCCCCGCCTTTGAACCGTTTAAGGGAATGGCGTGGTTTCATCTGCCGTTTGCCACACACGAGGAAACCCTGTTTCGCGTCGTCGGAACCTATTTTATGAAACCCTACCTTGAGGGAAAGACGGACTGGAAGGAATGGGAGCATATCATCGACGACATCCAGACCATTTACCGCGAAATATACGAGGTAAACAAGGGGATTATTACTCGCCTGAAGGCGGGGGCCGCCCCCGGTTGCGATGCGCCGTTCAACGCAATTACCATTCTCAATTCCATCGGCAATATGGTAGCCATGTCATTTGAAGACCGGCTGGAGGACATCCGTAGCCATTTTGCCTAGCCGCTTATAGAGAGACCTTTGCATCATCCCCCCTCCCAACCTTCCCCTGCCAGCATCCGCTGGCCAACCATAAAGATACAGCATCCACCTGTGGGATGCTCATCTTCTTATAGCCCATTCAGTTTATGTATACTCATAAAGCAAATCGGCCATACGATATATAAAACTTTGATTTTCAACATCATATATGATGATCTTAAGGGCCATCATTTTTCCATAACCTAAAAATTACAGAAATTCGCTTTCCATATTATCATACATCCCCTCCAGCCCCAGAATAGTTTCAAGTTGCTTATATATTTCCTGACAGGAAAAAATCAGCCCCGAGCGGATACAATCAGAAACTTCCAGCTTTTCCGGATAGTGCACGGAGATATAGTGATGCAGTTTTTCGTATAAGGCATCATTCATGAATATGCCCTGCGGGAGTTTTTGCAGAGATATTTCGTCAATGACTACCCGCAAACGCAGGCAGGCAGGCCCTCCTCCATTTTTCATGCTTTCCCGTATATCGAGGTAATGCACCTCGCGCACCGGATTGTCCGGGCTTTGCTTCAGCCGCTCCAGCGCTGTGCGGGCTGCTTCACTTTTCCGGCACTCCACCGGGCCAATGATTACCATCTCTTCCGAGCCGGGCAGGCTCAACATCTGAGAATTGAAAAAATAACTCCGTACCGCCTCCGCCAGCGGCAAATCCGCCTCACGGATACGAATCCGTTGCACTTGCGGCAATTTTGTCGTCAGTTCCTCCAAAAATACCGCCTCATCGGTAAAGGCAAGCTCATGATAGATCAGGAGCGGACCATTGCTCATGGCAATCACATCGTTATGAAACACCCCGGCATCAATCGCACCGGCGCTCTGACGCACGAACAGACGCCGTTCTTCCGGCAATCCGTGCAGACGAGCGATAGTCTCACAGGCTTCACGCGTCTGGCGCGCCGGGAAACGCTGCGGGCAGGCCGAAGGGGCATCCGCCGCCTCTCGCCCGTAGACGAATATCTCAACCCCTCTCTGCCCGTACTGAGCGCTCAGGCGCATATGATTGGCCGCCCCTTCATCCGTATAGGGCACACAGGCAGGCAGAGGCGCATGGATAACCCCCACCTCCCCGAAAACCCGCGTCAGCAGCCGGTGAGAAAATAAGGCCTCCTGATGGCGATGCAGCGTACTGGCCAGATTGGCGGGCGTCATGTGCAGCTTCCCGTCAGCCGTATCGCAAGCCGGGGAAACCGTGGCCATATTGGCGGCCCACATGCCCGAAGCCGACCAGACGGCACTCAAAAGCTGCGGATTTTCACGCCATGCAGCCGCCAGCATCGTCTCCGTTGAGCCGGTAAACCCCAGATGCCGCAGCAAGACGAGGTTGGGGCGGGGCGGCGGCGGCAAGACGATCTGCGGGATACCCAGAGAAGCAACCAGCCGCATTTTCTCCAGCCCCTGCAGGGCCGCCTGTTTCGGGTAGGCAATGCTGCCGGCATTGGTGAGGGAAGCCACGTTCCCTCGGCTCAATCCGGCATAATGGTGTGTAGGCCCAATCAGGCCGTCACACTGAAGTTCCGCGTATGTATACATGTTAGTATTAATAAATAGTTAAAATAATGTGGAACATTTGTATAATTATTGATATAATAGTATTCAGTAATCATGAAAAGTACGATTAAACATTTATTTAACAAATAAGGATCAGATCATGCTCGAAGAAGATGCCCTGGAGATTGTTAAGGAATGGCGTCGTGAACTATGCCTCGATCATTTCAAGCATATGACCAATTTCAAGAACGGAGAAGCGCTTGTCATCGTTGACGCACACACCCACGGCCCGGAAGATCCGCTTGAACTGTACCGCGAACTGAATTCCGTATTTCATGCCACTGATTTTGCGCTGGATAATGAAACCAGCTCCAATCCCGAAGAGTTCGGCGTCATGGCGCTTTCCGACGCCAGCGGTCATATTCATACGTTCCGACTTTCCTGCCCGACCGCCCGCATGCTCAACGATACCATCATGCAAATGGAATCAGGCCTGTGCGCATGGCTTCGGGTCAAGGCTCAACCAATCCGCTCTTCTTTTCCGGCTACCATCAAAAACCTGCTGGCAGCGGGGCACTGAGTGGTTTATTGTTCACGGAACGCATGGCTGAGTGAATCGGTAAGCGGGGTGAACATATAAGACAGGAAAGTGCGTGAACCCGTGACAATCAGCACATCCGCCGGCATCCCCGGATAGAGTTCCACTTCCTCCAGTTTTTTCAGTTTATCCAGCTCATCATAGCTGATTTCGATCCGCGCCAGATAATATGCTTCACCGGTGCGCTCATCCTGAAAACGATCTGCGGAAATCTGCTGCACCGTTCCCTCCACCGGCGGTACTTTCCGGCTCTTATAGGCGCTCAGGCGTACACGGGCAATCAGACCGGCGCGCACCACGTCAATATCCCTCGGCTGCACTTTCGCTTCGACAATCAGCTTGTCATCCTGCGGGACGATATCCATAATCGGCTCGCCCGGCGCAATGACACCGCCCAGCGTATGTACTTTGAGGCCGGTAATCACCCCGGAGATCGGCGCGAGGATGTTGATGCGCACCACCGTATCGGCGCTGGCGCGTATCCGCTCCTCGAGATCGGCGATTTGCACCTGCGTTTCCCTCAGTTCCCCCACCACATCGTTGAGGAAATCATTGCGCAGGTTAATCATGGAAATTTCTGCTTCCGCAATGCTTTGCTGTGAACGCGAAATTCTGGCAACATAATCTCCCCGCTCCCCGTCAATCGCCGCCTTATTGCGCTCCAGCGCCAACAGGCGGGGTTTGGACGCATTGCCGGAAGCCAGCAATTTACGCACTGCGCCTATTTCTTCCTGCAGAAACCCTATCTGTTCGTCGGCGGAATTCTTCTGGGATTTAAGCCCCTCGATTTCCTTCTTAAACTGCTCTATCTTCTGGTGCAAAATCGCTATCTGTCCCTCAACGTTTTTGCGCCGGGAGTCAAAAAGGCGACGCTGGCTATCGAGATTCTCTTCAACAACGGCATGGTGCGTCTGTTCCAGCCTGAGCAGATCATCAGGAAAAACGATGTCTTCGCGGTTGTCACGCTCTGCCAGCAGCCGAGCCTCTGTCGCCCGTGCCGCGATACTCTGACCACTGAGCAAATCCAGTCTGGCTTGCGCCGCTGTTTCATCGAGCCTCACCAGCGCTTCCCCTTTTTTGACCTTATCGCCCTCCTTGACGAGAATTTCCTTGATAATACCACCCTCAAGATGCTGGATCGTTTTACGGTTGGAATCGAGGATGACATGCCCACCGGCTACTGCTGCGCTGTTTAACGGCGCAATTGCTGACCATAACCCAAATACCCCAAAAAACAGGAGCAGAGCGAACATCCCGACTCGGATTGAACGCCCGGAAATCGCTTCGGGAGAATCCGGCTCCTGCTGCACGGGCGGCATAACATACTCACCTACCCGGTCAAGCAGCCTGATTCCCTTACGAGCCAGCACTGCAACCGATTTTTCTTCTCCCTCAGCCTGAACCAGCGACACTTCCGACATAACCTACCCCGATACTGCTTTTTGCGCCGCCGCCTGTACCTGAGTCGACGCATACTGCCGCAGAATATCTTCACGCGGCCCAAATTTTTCAATCGTGCCCGAACGCAGCACCAACAGCTTATCCACCGTAGAGACAATCGTTGGGCGGTGCGCAACCACAACCGTGGTAATGTTTTCCGCATGCAGGATTTTGAGCGTATCAATCAGTGCCCGCTCCCCTTCCCCGTCCAGATTGGAGTTCGGCTCATCAAGCACGATAAACCGTGGCTGGCCGTATAGCGCCCGCGCCAGCCCGATCCGTTGCCGCTGTCCGGGAGAGAGGCCCAGATTGCCAATCCCGCACTCGGTTTCATACCCGTTGGGCAACCGCAGAATCAGCTCATGTACGTGCGCCTTGCGCGCCGCCTCAATCACACTTTCCATCGGCGCATCAAAATTCAGGCGGGCGATGTTATCCTTGATCGTCCCGTCGAATAGATCGACATGCTGCGGAAGGTAACCGACATACTGTCCGAAATCGGCGCGGTTCCATTTAAAGGTCTCCGCCCCGTCCAGCCGTATCGCGCCGTGCGAAGGCGGCAGCAGGCCGACCAGTAATTTGGCCATCGTCGATTTACCCGCTGCGCTCGGCCCGATGATCCCGAGGCTCTCACCCGGCATAATACTGAAGCTAATCCCCTTGATGATCGGGTTATTTTTCACCGGCGTATAAATCACGTTCTCAACCGTCAGCAGGCCCTGCGGGGCAGGCAACGCTACCGTACCACGCTCCAGCTTATCCGAAGCGCCCAGCGCCTTGCCTAAGCGTTCCCAGGCATCACGGGCTGAAATCCACGATTTCCAGATCGAAATCGCCCCCTCAAACGGCGCCAGCGCCCGCCCCACCAGAATAGACCCGGCAATCATACCGCCTACTGTCATCTGGTGCTGCAACACCAGATAACCACCTACCGCCGTCACGCCAATCTGGATCCCCATGCGAATAAAGCGCGAAACTGACTGTATAAGCGTACCGCGCCTTGTGCCAACCGACTGATGATAACCCGATTCCTGATGAAAGCGCCGCCAACTGGCAAGCACGTTCTCCATCATGCCCATCGACTCTATCGCCTCAGCGTTATTGCTGGCCGTATCCGCCAGCATCTGGCTTCTGGTCGAAAGCTCCGCTGATTTTTTAAATACCTTGCGCGTTGCCAGTTCATTAATAACGCCAAACCCCACCAGCGCCACCAGCCCGAATACCGCCAGCACGCCAAGCCAGGGGTTAATCATATAGATGACCAAAATAAAAATAAATGACCAGGGTGCATCCAGCAAGGTTGCCAGCGGCCCTCCCGAGATAAAACTCTTGATTGCCATCAGATCACGCTGAAATTGCCCTGCCTGAGACAGGGAACCGAGGGAGGAACGCACCACCGCTTCAGATACCAGTTGCGGTGCTACTGAATGATCCAGCCACTCACTGACACCGGAGAGAATAAAACCACGCACCGCCATAAAGATGCTGTAAAAGACAAACGCAACCAGCGTAATCAGGGTCAGCATTACCAGTGTTTCCAAACTGGCGCTGGACATCACACGATCAAGCACCTGCAGGGAGTAAAGCGGCAAGGCCAACATCACCAGATTCAAACACAGGCTAAAGAGAGCCGCATAAAAAAGAGAACGCCGAGTCCTTTTTATCATTTTGCTAAGCGACGGCTGCAACTCTTGCGAATCTCTTGCTTTTCTTATCATCTTCTTTCCATCAACAGGACAATGCCGGACTTAGTGTTTTTCGGGTTTTTATCAACATAATCCCGCACGCCGCTTATAAAAATTACTTGAACGGCGATCATACACATTTTTGTGGGACTCATGTTTTTCACGGTTTGTTTTTGCACCAGATGCACAGCAAAAGCAAATAAAAAGGGGGCGGCTCTCAAAGCCGCCCCCTGAAACCGAATCCAGTCTCTGATTATGCAATGAAATCAAAGTTGGAGGAGGTAAAGGTGTCAAGATTGGCGAAACCGGTGGTCAGTGACGTGAACTGTGCCAGTTCAGTCTCCGTACCATCGCCCGCCAGGTTATCCGAATGAATCACCCGCACCACCGACGCACCGGTATCAGCGTAGATAAAGATACCCTGCGTCGCGGTAATAGCAGCGTTACCCGCAATCGCCGCAGCGGCAGCAGCAAGGTTGGCATGGTTACCAGCGGTATCGACCAGAATGTTGCCGTTAGAGGCAATCGTCCCGAATGCGCCTGACTGGAACGTGTCGTTGGTGGTTCCCAGCGTCAGAGCGCTATTGTCGAAGTGGAAAATATCCACTGTCAAAACCGCCTCGGTTCCAACCACAACGTCAATGGTCGCCGGCTCGTCAAAGATAACCGTATCCGCACCGTTTCCACCAGTAATGGAATCAGCCGCAGCACCACCATTGATGGTGTCGTTACCATCGCCACCGGCAATGGTATCCGCACCCGCATTACCGAGAATGGTATCGTTACCGGCATTCCCGTTCAGGGTATCCGTTCCGTTACCGCCGGTGATGCTGTCATTGTCGTTTTGACCGTTAATGGTGTCGTTGTCGTCACCGCCGTTCAGCGTGTCGTTGCCATCACCACCGGAGATCACATCGTCACCGGCATCGCCGTTCGCGGTATCCGCACCGGCCGCCGTGTCAATGGTATCAACGCCCGCGCCACCGTCAACGCTGTCAACACCCGTACCACCGGTCAGCTTGTCGGTTCCGTTCGCGCCAGAGAGGGTATCTCCATTGTCACCGGCAATTAGCTGATCGTCACCCGTTCCGCCGGTAAGCGTAGTAGCCGTACCGCCCGTATTGGTGATAAAGAGAGACGTGCCGCCATTGACAACAAAATTGGTCGCAGAAAACGCACCGGTGTAATTCTGGAAGACATATGTACCAGAGTTACCACCCGGATTCTCTACGATCACGCTTGAACCAAGACCCGTAACGGACAGATCGTCAGCGTTCGCGGCACCATCAAGCGTCACACGGAAGATATCGCCGGAAGCAAAATCCGTGATAGTAAGCGCAGCATCACCGTTGCTAAGTGTAGTATCGTTGATGTTGTAGATGTCGTCACCTTCGTTGCCGGTCAGGCTCAGAATGCTGTTAGCAAAACGGTTGCCGCTGATGTTGAATACATCCGCGCCCAAACCACCTAACGCAACGATGGTTTCGCTGGCAGCAAGCGCTGCTGCGGAAACAATGGTATCTGCGCCAGCGTTACCATAGATGGTAGCACGGTGAGCCGCGTTTCCTGCACCTGCCGTGATGCTGTCATTGCCGTCCGTGCTGTCCTGAAGGCCATTGCCGCCAAACACGGTAACTTCGCCGACATGGGTGGCCACGTTAATGGAATCACCGCCGCTGTTGCCCGAGATCATCAGATCGCCGGCAGAAGCGCCCGTCGTGGCCAGAATATCATCGCCCGCACCAGCGAAAATATTTTGGCTGGCCGTGCCGATAAAGGCCGCAATGTTAATGGTATCCGCACCAGCGTTACCGTAAACAGTACCGCTACCCAGACCGGTGGTGATGGTGTCGCCGCCATCGGTGCTGTCAACAATTCCGTTTCCACCGAAAATGGTAAACGAGCCGGTCATGTTGGTTGCGTTGAGCGTATCGCTGCCTCCGTTACCACGAATTTCCAGCGTGCCGGTAGCTGCGCCGGTCGTGACCTGATCGTCGCCCAGACCGCCGAATACGGAAGAAGTCTGACCTGCTCCGGTCGGATCGGTGAAAGTGATCTGATCGTTGCCGCCGTTTCCGTAAACCACGTTACTGCCGCTGGTCGCGCCAATTGTCCCGTCGATGGTGATGGTATCGCCGCCATCGGTCGAATCGGCAACGCCGGTTCCACCAAATATCACGTTGTTACCGTTACCGACGGTGATGGTGTCACCGCCACCCAAACCATAAACGAGGTTATTCTCCTCTTCAGCCGCAGCAACGGTAGCCGCCACGCTGATGGTGTTGGCCACGCCATCCGCCGCAGTGGAGGTGTTGTTATCCCCGAACAGAGCGGTGGAATCGCTGCCGGTATGGATTACGTTGGTGCTGGTAAGCGCCGCCGGCGTGATACCGGTCAACGTGACCGTGTGACTGGTGCTGGGGCGGGTTACGATCGTATTCGAGCCCGACTGCTCAAACCTGAAGAGGTTTGAATCGCCGGTCAGCACGAGGATGTCACTGCTTGCGCTAAACGCAACCGATTGACCTACAATGCTATCAAAGTCATATACCGTCATTGCTTTGTTCCTTTATTTGGTTCAACTAACTGTTATTCCGGTTGTCCCTGCATGCAGAGAGCGAGCGGTCATACTGTACCGTTCGCGCTGCCGATTGCAAGCAAAAACTCTCCGTGAGCGGACATCTTGCTTAACCGGCAACTGCCGGGAGCAGGCACAGCCCGGATCACTGACCGTAGGATTAGGAAATCGGGACTATGCTTGTCAATTGCTATCGCAAGGGATTTTGCTATATGCCCCATATACCCGCCTGCGCCTGTTGCAATGCTGCCACGGTTTTGCCGATTTTCAGAGGACATCGGCAAAACCGCGACGGGTTTTTGCAAAGCAGAAATAACCCGCGAACGCACACGAAACGGCAAAGACGGCGTAAGCGACCAGCCCGCTCCACGCGGGCGGCTTCCCCCACAGGATGACGGCGCGGGCGTTTTCGATGATCAGCGTGAGCGGATTGGCATAGAGAAGCGGACGGAAATGCTCGGGCAGCGCTTCCGCCGGATAGAAGACGGGGCTTAAAAACAGCAAGACGGTAGCGAGCAACCCGGAAAGCTGGCCAATGTCACGCAAATAGACGCCAAGCGCCGCCAGTGCCCAGCAGATGCCTGCGGCCAGAATCACCAGCGGCGTCAGAACAAGCGGCAACAACAGGACGGTTGCGTGTATCTGCCCGATCAGCGCCAGTTGTGCCGCCAGCAGAACAAGGAAACTGACGGTGAAATGAAACAGAGCCGACCCCAGTGGCAGCAGCGGCAGAATTTCAATCGGGAACACGACTTTTTTCACATAATTGCCGTGCATTATAATGATTCCGGGAGCGCGGGTCAGACATTCCGCCAGCAGGCTGTGAACAATAAGCCCGCAAAACAGAATCAACGCGAAAGAAACCGGATCATCCTGTGGCCCGCCAGTATTCCACCGCGCCCGGAATACGACCGAAAACACGAACGTATAGACCGCCAGCATCAAAAGTGGCGTCAGGAATGACCAGCACATGCCCAGCAACGACCCCCGATAGCGCTGGGCAGTATCGCGCCTGACCAGTTGCGTCAGCAGCCGGGCACGGTGGCGGATTGTTTCATGCGGGGCCGGATGGCGGGCTGGCAGGCTGGCGGGCATGGCGTTTCCTCGTTTCTCTCCAGGTGATAAAGGCGGCGCTGGCGACGATCACGCAAGCCCCTGCCAGCGTCCGTGGGCCCAGCGGCTCGCCGAACACAACATAGGCAAGAATGGCGGTAAAAACCAGCCGCATGAAATCGAACGGCACTAATACGATGACTTCCGCCCGCATGAAGGAGCTGACCATAGCCATTTGCGCCGCCGTCGAGCAAACCGCAATGGCCAGCGCCCCGATCCATTGCGCCGGGCTGAGCGCCTGCCAGTACAGAATCCCCAAAGGCGCGGAAAAAATCACCATGAACACGCTCATATAGGTGACAATGCGCCAGGGCGGATCAGTCGCGGTTAAGGTTTTAACCACGGTTCCGGCCAGTGCCATCATGGCGGCGGAGAACAGCACCAGCAACGCCGCACCTTGTGAGCCGCCCATACCCGGACGGATAATCAGCATCGCTCCGGCGAATCCGGTCACCAGCGCGGCGATGCGCGCCGGGCCAACACGTTCACCCAGCAGCAGGACGGCGAAAACGGCAGCGAACAGCGGCGCGGTAAAGCTCAGCGCCGTCGCCTCGTTAAGCGGCATATGCGCCAGCGAATAAAACCAGGTCTCCATTGCGATGATACCGATAAAGGCCCGCCAGAAATGCCGCCCCAGCCTTTTTGTCGCCAGCCCGCCGACACCATGATGCAACAGCCAGGGCAGCATGAGCGCGCAACTGATAACATTGCGCAGAAAAACCAGAAAAAAGGGGGAAACCTCGGACGCCATTCCCCGGATCACCGTATTCATGACGGCAAAACAGGCCATAGCAAAGACAAACAGAGCGATGCCGGATAATTCGCGTGAGAGGGCCGGAGAAACCATGCTATGCTTCAACAAATTTTTTTACCTTATTCGTGTAATGTTGGCTGAGTACAATGTACAGCCCGTTTTGTTCCGCCTTGCTTCGCAACGGATTGCCTATGTCACTTTCAGATACTGCCCACAGCGCCGGAGAAGAGCGAGAACCAACGGATATTGCCGCGACCATGCGGCCTGCCATTGAAGTTAACGCAAGCGGCAAATTCTCCGCGCAATGCGTGAAATCCATACGGGCGCATATACAATCCGGGCAGGCGGAAATCATCGCGCTTTTTTTGCGCAATCACGATGCATTTGGTGCTATCGCCGCCCTGACTCACCAAATGGATACGCTGCTTTCATCATTGTTCGGAGCCTTGCTGAAGCACCGCTCCGACAGGGGAAAAGCCACGGGCGGAGTGGCGGTTATCGCCGCCGGGGGTTATGGCCGCCGCGACCTGTTTTTACATTCGGACATTGACCTGCTGTTTCTCTATGCGGGCAAGGAGCGTGATATTAAAACGCTCTGCGAGCCGATTTTGTACCTCCTGTGGGATCTCGGGCTGAGCGTCGGCCATCGGGTTTTGCCGCTCGATGCGGTCAGGGGCCAGCTTGAAGATCAGCAGTTTCTCTCCAATCTGTTAGATGCAAGACTGGTCGCGGGAGACAACACACTCGCCGATGCGCTTCACGAGATGCTGCGTCAGGAACGCACACCCGGCAACATCCACCGTTTTCTCTCGGCCAAAATGCTGGAGCGCAACGAGCGCCATTTGCGCGGCGGCGATTCGCGCTACCTGCTCGAGCCGAATATCAAGGACGGCAAGGGAGGCCTGCGCGATCTGCATACGCTCTACTGGATGGCCCGATTCGCCTATGACGTGGCAGGCGTGCGCGGGCTTCTGGGGCATGGCATGCTGACCGACGCCGAATATCGCCGCTTCCGCAAGGCGCGGCACTTTCTCTCCGTCATCCGGCTGCACCTGCATATTCTCGCCGGACGGGCCGAGGAACGCCTGACCTTCGATGCGCAACGGCGCATCGCAGAGGCGCTCGGCTATCGCGGCAAAACCCCCAACGCATCCGTGGAGCGTTTCATGCGGCATTATTTCCGTATCGCCCGCGATGTCGGTTATCTCACCGGCGTCTTTTGCTCGATCTTCGAGGAGGAACAGAAATACCATCCGCGCATCGGCTTTAACCGCCTGTGGGGCGGTAAGCAACGGGCGGGGGTTTTCTCCGTCTGGCAGAACCGGCTGATGCTCGAGGACGAAAAACTGCTTTGCAGCCATCCGGTCACTTTTCTTGAGATATTCGCAACGGCGGCGCGGCAGCGCCTCGACGTGCATCCCAAAACCCTGCAACTGATTTCGCGCCACCTGCACCTCATTGACGACCGGTTGCGCAAAGACCGGGAAGCCAACGCGCTGTTTCTCTCTTTGCTGCTCGATATTACCTGCGGCGTCATCGCCTTGAAAGGACTCAACGAATCAGGTGTTCTCGGAAAGTTCATCCCCGAATTCGCCCATATCATCGGCCAGATGCAATTCGATATGTATCATATCTATACGACCGATGAGCATACGCTGGTCGCCATCGGCACGCTGCACGCCATCGAGCACGGAGATTTAAGACGGGAATTGCCGCTGACCACCGACCTGTTGCCGCGACTGGATTCGCGACGGGTATTATACCTCGCATTGCTGTGCCACGATATCGCCAAAGGCAAGGGCGGGCGGCATGAGGAGCGCGGCGCGGAGGTCGCCCGGGCGCTGGCGGAACGGTTCGGGTTCTCCGGCGAGGAGCAGGAGATGGTAGCATGGCTGGTGCGCCATCATGCACTTTATAGCCATACCGCTTTCCAGCGTGACCTCAGCGACCCGGCGACGCTGGCCAGCTTCATGGAAAAAGTGCGCTCATTGGAGAAACTCCGGCTGCTGCTGGCACTGACCGTCGCCGATATCCGGGCGGTCGGCCCGACCGTATGGAACGGCTGGAAAGGCGCGTTAATGCGCGAGCTTTATACTCGCGCCGTGCATTATATCGAAACCGGCAACTACGCCCTGCCCTACCCCGATATCGAGGCGCTGGATCAGGCACTGCACGCGCCCGAGACCGGGCTAACCCATACCGAAATCCTGCATTATCTGGATCAGGGGTTTCCGGCCTACTGGTCAAGCCGCCCGGCAGAGGAGCATGCCACTGTAGCCCGGCTGCTGCGCGAGGCGGAGGAAAACCCCGGCGCATTCGCCGTGGAGACAAGCGCCGATGAAGCCCGCGCCACCACGCTCGGCCTGCTGGTCGCTCCTGACCGGCGCGGGCTGCTGGCCGATGTCGCCGGGGCAATTTCACGCTCGGGGGCGAATATTCTCGGGGCGCGGGTATTTACCTTAAAGCATGGCTGGGCGGTGCAAACCTGGCTGTTGCAGGACGCGGCGAAACGCCCGCTCGATGCCCGCTCAGGCATGCCCAGACTCAGGCGCGAGCTGAACACCATGTTTACTGCGTCCGGTACACCGCCGCCACTGCCCTCGTATCCGTCATGGCATAAAAAACACAATCATTTTGCCATTGCCGGACAGGTCTTTATTAACAACGGCGACAGCGAAACCTGCACCATCATCGAGGTGGACTGCATGGATTCGCCCGGCCTGCTGCATGCGATTTGCCGGGCATTGCACGAGGCGCAGATCAATATTGCCTCAGCGCATATCAACACCTATGGTGAACGGGCGGTGGATGTGTTTTACGTCAAGGATAGTTACGGGTTTAAAATCACCCGTGAGTCACGTCAGGAGCAGTTACGCGCCGACATTGCGCAGGCGATTGCCGCGCTGTAAAACATACTACCCTTTTTTACGGGAGGGGTGAGGGGAGCTACGCCGCATGTGGCGAGATAGCGAACCTGAAAGCAAATAACAAGGACTGACATCATGCGGTTTATTTTTTTCAGGGCGTGGCCCGCTCTTATTCCCCTGATAGTCTATATCGGCTGGATATGGTATCAGCGCCGCCGCCTGAAGGAAGGTGACGAACCGGTAAATATCACCCGGGGCGGGTTATTCTGGTCGCTTGTCGCGTCCTTTACGCTGCTTTTCGCCAGTTTTATTTTCTACGCGCTGAGTGAAAAACCCAACCGCGAGGGTGTCTATGTACCGGCGCATCTGGAAAACGGCAAGCTGATCGAGGGCCGGATCATCACCCCGGACGACGATGCAAACCCCCGCTGACATGCACTCCCACCCCGCCTTTGGCTGGCTGAAGGACGCCGCGCCGCGCCGGCTGGCCGAAGCATTCGCCGCTGCCGGGTATGAGTTACGCTTTGTCGGCGGCTGCGTGCGCGATAGTCTTCTGGGCCGCGTTCCCGGCGATCTTGACGCCACAACGCCCGCTGCGCCGGACGCCATGCTGGCATTGTGCGAGCGCGCCGGGTTGCGGGCGATTCCCACCGGCATCGGACACGGCACGATCACCGTTGTTATCGGCGACACCGCCATTGAGGTGACCACCCTGCGCACCGATACCGCCTGTGACGGACGCCGGGCCGAAGTCGCTTTCACCGGCGACTGGCAAGCCGACGCCATGCGCCGTGATTTCACCATCAATGCGCTTTCCCTCAGCCCGCAAGGTATGCTGTGGGATTACACGCATGGCCGGGATGACCTGATAGCTGGCCGCATCCGTTTTATCGGCGATACCGATGCCCGCATTCAGGAAGATTATTTGCGCATGCTGCGTTTTTTTCGTTTTCTGGCCACGCATGGGCAGTCCCCCGCCGATACGGCGGCGCTGGATGCCTGTGCCCGTCATGCGCCGCAACTGGCGACGCTCTCGGGCGAGCGGATTCAGCATGAGATGTTCCGGCTGCTGGGCGCGCCTGATCCGTTGACGGCGCTGAAGCTCATGGCTTCATGTTGCATGTTGTCGCATCTGGGGCTTGAGGCCGCCGTTCCTGAAGCACTGGAACATTTGCAACCGGATGATACCGTCCCCCTACCCTTGCTGCGTCTGGCGCTCCTGCTGCGTGGCCGGGGTGAAGTAAACGCCGATGCCATTGCCCGACGGTGGAAACTTTCGCGCCGCGATAGCGACACGCTTTCGCTTTATGCCACGCATCGCGCCATGCCGCATGCGCCTAAACCGCTCAAACGCCAGATTCGCGTCCACGGCAACCGGGATGCCGTCGCCCTGTTGCTGCGCGACGCGGCGGAGCAGGCCCTCTCACCGAATGACGCCGCGCTCTCTCAGGCGCTAACGCTGACCGCAAGTTGGCAGGCTCCTGTTTTTCCACTTACCGGCAAAGATTTGCTGGCGCACGGGTTTTCCCCCGGCCCGCACATGGGAGAGATACTCAAAGGATTGGAAAAGTGGTGGGAAGAGGAGGATTACTTGCCCGATCGCCACATGCTACTGGAGAAAGTAAAAAAACATTAATAAATGCGCATTTTTCTGCTATTGTTATTCCAGTTTTGCGTTACCCATAACCATAAAAAGCCGAAATTCACCGGCTTACCCGACAATCAGGACACAAGCCTATCGGAGTACGACAGTGGCCATCAAAATGGAAGATATGCCTGAACCTGTTCAAGGTTACGCCCGGAATATAAAGCAAGCGATTGCGAATAGAACGCTAAATTCACAGGCGGCTTACTACAACAATCTATTTGAACGTTATCCCTGTTTATTTGAGGTTATAGCCGAACAACAACTAGAAATGACGTTGCTGACTTATGCTTACTACCACGGAATCTCCGATATTTTCTTTCTCCCGAAAGCGACTAAACTGCCAGAATATGTGAACCTGCCGGACCCAGGCGGAGAAAGGGCCATCTCGATCGCTGTCAAAAAAACGAATGCACGCGAGCATTTATATGCACTTTTGAGGGCCGGGGCAGACATAACCTTACGTAAGACAGGCACTATATTTTCGGAAACGGCGTTAGGCAATGCGGTAAGGGCAGCACGGGAAAAACTGGAAGGTAAATTTTCTTACGAATATCCTCCCTTACGTGAAGACTGCTTTGCCTATCAAAACAAAGCGAGTGCAAACCTTCTGGCAGTTTGCGCACTGGGTGAATTCCAACATTATGTCGGCAATCCCCTGATACGCGACAGGTCGCCGGAAAATCTGGCGCTCTACCGCGACATACTGGCTAATCTCCCTTCCTATTGGCAAAATAAATTCGCGCATCAGTGCACGCTCATCGAACGAGCCGCCAGCATGCACGCATTTGATCCCAAATCGCTCAGCGTTTAAGCTTCCTCAGCCAGCTTTTCCCAGAGCGGCTCTTTCAACTGCTTTAAAAACGCTTTGTGCCGCCCCTTTTCTTCCGTGCTGGCCGGAAAAGCGCGGCAGACAATATCCGCTTTCACCGCTTGCGTTATCTCGTTTGTTTCCTCTTTTTTGCCCGCCGCCAGATCGAGAAAAGTCTGCCTGCCGCCGGTCAGTTCGAGATACACCTCCGCCAGCAATTCGGCATCAAGCAGCGCCCCGTGCTTGTCACGCGCCGAGAGATCAATGCCGAAGCGGCGGCACAACGCATCCAGACTGGCGGGCTGGCCGGGGTATTTCCCCCGCGCCATCGGCAGCGTATCCACCACGCGCTCAAAACCAAGAGCGGAACGGCCCGTCAGCCCAAGCTCATGGTTAATGAATTTCATATCGAAACCGGCATTATGAATGACCAGCGGCGCATCACCGATAAACGCCAGTAGCTCCGGCGCGACCAGTTTAAAGACCGGCTTATCGGAGAGAAAGGTCGAGGACAAGCCATGGATGCGCTCGGCTTCCGGCGGCATATCGCGCTCGGGATTGAGATAGGTGTGAAAATGTTTGCCGGTGCGCACCCGCCCAATCATCTCCACGCAGCCGATTTCCACGATCCGATGCCCGGATTTTGGATCCAGCCCGGTCGTCTCGGTATCGAAAGCGATTTCACGCATCGTCGTTTCTCCTCAACCCCATCAAAACGTTACGCACCGCCGCATAGGTCACCGCCTTGCCCGCACCGGTTGGAACCGCGATATCCGCGAATTTCCGCTTATGCTCCAGCCGCCATTGCCGTTGCAATATATGCTCAAGGCGTCCCTCCGTCATCCCCTTGCGCCGCAAGGCCCGTTGCTTCTGGATCATCGGCGGCGCATCGGCGAGGATCACCGCATCGTAGCGTCCCTGTGCATCCGATTCAAACAATAAAGGAATCTCCGAGATCACGCACCATCTGCGCTCCAGCATGCCGCGCCTCCAGAATACCCGTTCCTCACGGTGCACCAGCGGATGCAGCAACCGCTCCAGCGCATGCAGTTTCGCGTGATCGAAAAAAACCTCTTCCGCCAATACCAGCCGGTCAATTTTGCCATCCTGCACACAGCCCGGAAATGATGCCCCGATAGAAGCGATGACATCCGCCCGCCGGTAGAGGCGATGCACCACTGCATCGGCATTGAATACCGGAATACCCTCACGGGCGAACATGGCGGCGACGGTGCTCTTGCCGCTGGCAATGCCTCCGGTCAGCCCCAGCCGGATCATGACGGCAACAACGCAACGACATGATTGCGCAAGCCCGGCGTCACCTCCGGCATCACTCCGAACCAGCGGGCGAATCCCGGCGCGGCCTGATGCAGCAGCATCCCCAACCCGTCAATAACGGTAAGCCCCCTGCCCTTCGCCTCTCTCAGTAACGGCGTCATCAGCGGCGTGTAGACAATATCGCACACCGCCGCGCCATCCGGCATGGGCGACAGATCCAACTCAAACGCCTCTCTGTCAGCCATGCCGCAGGGCGTCGTATTAATCAGCAGATGGCAGTCATCAAGCTCACGCGCCAGCATTCCCTGCCCGCTTGCCTGACATGGCACGCCGTACCGACAGCAGGCATCCACCAGCGCCGCCGCCTTCTCCCCTGTGCGGTTGACGATGACGATTGCTCCCGCTTTTGCATCGCCCAGCGTCATGACGATGGCCCGCGCCGCACCGCCTGCGCCAAGCACGATAATTTTTTTCCCGGCGGGATCAAACCCCGACCCGCTCAGATTGCGAATAAATCCATACCCGTCCGTATTAGCACCGTGCACCCTGCCCGCTTCAAACCACAGCGTATTGACCGCCCCTGCCCTTTGCGCCGCCTCATCGGGCACATCGCACAAACGAAATGCTGTCTCTTTATGCGGGATGGTGACATTGCACCCGCGAAACCCGGCGCGCATCAAAAATGAAACAGCCTTAGTGAAATCATCGCCAGCCACCGCCAGTGGAATATACGCACCGTCAATTCCGCGCTCCTGCAACCAGTATTCGTGGATCGCCGGTGAGAGCGAATGCGCTACCGGATGACCGATCACCGCGGCCAGCGCCGCCCTACCCGTTCTGGCTGCCATAACCCAGCCGCTTTTCGCAATGACGGTCATGATGCTGCAAAATCGTCGCCGCCGTTTCCTCGATTGCCCGGCGCGTCACGTCGATCACCGGCCAGCCCTGTCTGGCATAAAGCTTCCGCGAGGCGGCAATCTCTGCCACAATGCGCTCACGGTCAACATAATTGGTTTCCGTATGCTGATCGAGCGAATGCAGGCGGCTTTTGCGGATTTGCTCCAATCGGTCGGGGTCAATCGTTAACCCGACGATCAGGGGGCGCTTGAGCGTCAGGAGGTTTTCCGGCAGCGGGCAGCTATCGACAAACGGCACGTTAGCCGCCTTAAAGCCACGATTAGCGAGATAAACGCATGTCGGCGATTTGGAGGTGCGCGACACCCCGACGATCACGATATCCGCCTCCTCAAGCTCCCAGGTTGCCTGTCCGTCATCATGCGCCAGCGCGAAATTGACCGCCTCGACGCGGGAGAAATATTCTTCGTTGAGCAAGTGTTTGCGCCCCGGCTGAGTGGATGTTTCGATACCGAGATAAGCCACCATTTCGCTGATGGCGCGGGCCAGTACCGGCACACAGGGCAGGTTCAGATCACCGCAGAACTGGCGCAGGCGATCACGCATCTCATTGTTAACCAGCGTATACATCACCACGCCGGGATGCGCTTCTATGGTCTCCAGCACTTTCTCAAGCTGGGCAGGCGTGCGCACCAGCGACCAGACATGCTCTTCAGGATCAACATCCTCGAACTGCGCTACCGCCGCCCGCGCCACACTGCTGACCGTCTCGCCGGTCGAGTCTGAAATCAGATACAGATGAAACTGACGCATGATCGAGCCGGAACCCTTCTAGGCCCCGCCACCCAGCCGCTTGAGGATTTCATCGAGCTGGCTGAGGGAATCATAAAACAGCACAATCTGGCCGCTTTTTCCGCGATCCTGTATGCTGACTCTCAGCCCGAGGCTCTCTGACAGGGTTTCCTCCAGTGCAATAATATCGGGGTCTTTCTCTTTCTCGGCGTAATCCCCGGAAGCAGGCTTTCGGGAAGATGACCGGGAAGAATTGCCGGATGTCTCGCCTCGCGCCAGATTTTCAGTCTGGCGTACATTGAGGCCGCGCCTGACCACTTCCTCAGCCAGCTTTTCCGGGTTTTTGGCATTGAGCAGCGCCCGCGCATGCCCCATGCTGATTTTCTCTTCCTCCAGCAGGGCGCGAATTTTCTCCGGCAGTGAAAGCAGTCGCAACAGATTGGCGATATGACTGCGGCTCTTGCCCACCGTCGTCGCCAGTTCTTCCTGCGTGTAGCTGAATTCATCCAGCAGGCGCTGATAGCCGGAAGCTTCATCGAGCGGTGAGAGATCCTGTCGCTGAATATTCTCGATCAGCGCCAGCTCCAGCGCCTTCTGATCGGAGATATCCTGCACGATAACCGGCACGGTCTCAAGCTCTGCCAACCGGGCGGCACGCCAGCGGCGCTCTCCAGCGATAATCTCGAATTTATCCTTCACCTCGGCGGAGGGGCGGACAATAATCGGCTGCATAATGCCGTTAGCCTTAATGGATTCGGCCAGCTCCTCCAGATATTCCTGTGTGAAGCGGGTGCGCGGCTGGTATTTACCCGAGACGATCTCCGTCACGCCCAGTTGCCGCAGAGCGGATTGTTCCCCTCCCTCTTCGACTGATTTGCTGTATTCCTCGGAAATCAGAACGGACAGCCCCTTGCCCAGTTTTTTTGATGTTGCTGCCATAACTGCTCCTCCTTTATGCCGCCGTCTGCGCCAGTGGCGAAAGCGTCTGCCTCAGTACCTCCCTCGCCAGCAGCAAATATGCCTGCGAGCCGCGACAGTTCATATCATAGACCAGCGCCGGCTTGCCGTGCGAAGGCGCTTCCGAAATACGCACGTTACGCGGGATGACCGTCTTATAGACCTGCTCACCCAGAAAATCACGCACATCTTCTTCGATATGTTCGGTCAGCTTGTTGCGCTTGTCGTACATGGTCAGCACAATGCCCAGAATGGCCAACTCCGGGTTTAGCTTGCGCTGCACCAGTTTGATGGTCTTCAGCAGATGGCTGAGGCCTTCCAGCGCATAAAATTCGCATTGCAGCGGAATCAGCACAAAATCCGCTGCCGTCAGCGCGTTAAGCGTCAGGATACCCAAAGAGGGAGGGCAGTCGATTAATACATCGTCATAGCATTCCAGCCCCCCGGCCAGAGCTTTTTTCAGGCAATATTCACGACGCTCCTGAGTAACCAGCTCAATCTCCGCGCCTGAGAGATCAATGGTCGAGCAAACGATATTCAGGCCGGGAATCAGTGTTTCCTGTTCGGCTTGCGGTACACGATGCGAGCCGATCAGCAGGTCATAGGAGGTGATCCGGCGCCTGTTAGGCGATATACCCAGTCCAGTGCTTGCATTACCCTGCGGATCAAGATCAATCAGCAGCACCTTTCGGCCTATGGCGGCAAGGGCTGTGGCCAGATTAACAGCGGTGGTCGTCTTACCGACCCCCCCCTTTTGATTTACGACTGCAATGATTCTTGGCATGTTTTGGAACTATATGAGAGAGGTTGAGGATAACTCCTTGCGGATCGGTCCGGCTGGGCAGAGCGGTACACTGAAAATCCCAGTCCTTTTCTGCTTCATGTAACTCTTTACTATAAGTCCCACCTTTGTGAAAGAGGCAAAATGCGTTTTCTTGCCAATTTTGGTACAATATGTAGAGTAGCTTAAGCAGATTACTACAAGCCCTTGAGGTAAATACCGATATATCCGCCAGCGAAACATCTTCGGCCCGGGCATGATGAATCGTCACCTGTATCTGCGTTATCCGTGCCACTTCACGCAAAAACTCTACCTTTTTTCTATCACTTTCAATAAGATGTACGTCCTTATAGCCGCACATGGCGAGTACCAGCCCTGGAAATCCGGCTCCGGAACCAATATCAGCAATACGAATATGTGGGTCTTTCGGTAGATAAGATAGCAATTGCATTGAATCCGCAATGTGGCGATTTCGCAAATCCGACATAGATTTTGGGCTGACAAGATTTATCTTCTTCTGCCACCGGACTAACAACCGCTCATAGGCCTCTAATTTAACGTGTGTTTCACGTGGAACAGAACAATCCGGGGGCAATAAAATACCTGAAAACATGCTAGGTAGCCGCTGAAAATCTATTGCTGCGAATATGCCCGAGCAGCAGCAAAAGTGCGGCTGGCGTCATACCGGGAATACGTGAGGCTACGCCCAGTGTCGCGGGTTTATGCTGCATAAGTTTCTCGCGTATCTCGTTGGAAAGCCCGGCAATCTTATTGACATCAAGTATCTCTGGAATTTCCAGTGCCTCATCGCGGTTAAACAACTCAATATCCCGCTGCTGACGCTCCAGATAACCTGCGTAAATTGCGTCATAAGTAATTGCCGCAAAAATATCTTCAGGAATGGTAGCCAAATCTGGCCAGATAGCAAATAGCGCGTCTTTTTGAATATCAGGCTGCACAATAAGCTGGTCGGCACTACGTTTCACACCATCCTGATTCACGTGAATTCCATGCCGCTTCAATGCACTTGGCGATATCTGGCTGGCGTTAAAAAGCTGCCTTGCTTGAGACAAACTCGCTTGCTTTCGTTCATATGTCTGTTGCCGCAGTAGAGAAACCACACCCAGCTCAATACCTGCTGCCGTCAGGCGCTGATCCGCATTATCTGCCCGCAAAGAAATCCGAAACTCAGCACGGCAAGTAAACATGCGGTATGGCTCACGCGTGCCATGCGTCACCAGATCATCAATCATAACGCCAATATACGCATCCGAACGCTTGCAGACATAAGGAGGGCGCTTTTGCACTTTCAGAGCCGCATTTATACCGGCAATGATACCCTGTCCTGCCGCTTCTTCATACCCTGTTGTCCCATTTATTTGCCCGGCGAGGTACAAACCTGCAACTTTCTTAGTCTCCAGCGTTGAGTAAAGTTCTCTGGGATCCACAAAATCATACTCCACGGCATACCCCGGGCGCAACATTGTGGTTTGCTCCAGTCCCGGAATAGTCCTGAGAATCTCTAGCTGAATCTCTTTAGGAAGGGAGGTAGATATACCATTTGGATAGACTGTATCATCATCTAAACCCTCAGGCTCAAGAAAAATCTGATGAGATTCCCGGCCAGAGAAGCGCACAATTTTATCCTCTATCGAGGGACAATAGCGCGGCCCCGTGCCAGCAATTTGCCCGGAATACATGGGAGCCTGATGTAAGTTTTCTCTAATAATACGATGGGTATCAGGCGTCGTTCGCGTAATACCACAAGCGATTTGCGGGATTGTAATGCTATCGGTAAGATAGGAAAAAGGAGCGGGTTTTGCGTCACCCGGCTGCAACTCCACCACTGACCAATCAATAGTTTTACCGTCCAGACGAGGAGGGGTTCCGGTTTTCAACCGGCCCAAAGAGAAATTTAATTTTTTCAGTGTATTAGACAGCCCAACGGAGGGAGGCTCGCCGATTCTCCCTGCATGCTCCTGATGCGTTCCAATATGAATTAGCCCATTCAAAAAAGTGCCTGTAGTAAGGATCACAGCGTTAGCCAAATACTGCTCGCCACTTTGGCATTCAACGCCACACACAGCGTTTTGTAACACTAAAATATCCTCAACCGATTTGGAAATCACCGTAAGCGACTTATATTCCATTAGAATATCTTGAACGGCCTGACGATATAAAGCTCGATCAGCCTGTGCTCTTGGTCCCCAGACCGCCGGGCCTTTACTACTGTTGAGCATTTTGTAATGAATACCTGCCCGATCTATGGCACGACCCATCACACCATCCAATGCATCAATCTCTCTGACCAGGGTTCCCTTACCTACACCTCCAATGGCCGGGTTACAGGACATCACACCAACCTTACTTTTATTCTGAGTCAGAAGAAGGGTAGACATCCCCATTCTGGCGGCAGCAGCAGCGGCTTCACATCCGGCGTGACCGCCCCCTATGACAATTATCTCGTATGATTGCTGTGACATTTTTATTGTTTCACGTGGAACAGGATTACTACGGTTTATTTTCCGATACAAAAGGATCGGAAGAGCTGATCTAACACTTCTTCAAGATGAATAACACCGGTAATACTACCCAGCGCTTGCATCGCACGACGAATTTCTTCTCCTTTTATCTCTAAAAATGGGGTTTTCATGGCCGACTCGATACTTTCTCGACAGGAGATGAAAGCCAAACGATGTCGCTCTCGCGTCACCACCACATCGTTCATTGAGTGAAAACCGTCATCCATACGCTTTTTAATCATGAAAAGCAATGACTCAACCCCCTTTTGTTCTTTTAGCGAGATTTTGCACTGATAAGGATACTCACCCACATCTACTATATATTGTGGGAAAATATCAGTTTTATTCCAAATTACCACATCATCTTGTTTAAGCGATGAGAATCCATCATTTTGTTCTGCCAAAGAACGACCCGCATCCAATACCAATAATCGCATGTCTGACTCGCCTGCCTTTATTTTGGCACGCCGAATCCCCTCCTGTTCTACATTTGTCACACCCTCCCGTAAACCAGCCGTGTCGTACAGAACCACCGGGTAACCTTCCAGATCCATCGAAAGCTCGATGACATCACGGGTCGTTCCGGCCTCGCAAGAAACAATCGCCGCTTCACGCCCCGCCAGACAATTCAGCAGCGATGATTTGCCGACATTAGGCGCACCAATGATTGCTATCTGAATGCCTTCCCGAATACGCTCCCCTTTTTTGCCCCTATCCAGCAATCTACTCACCTCACCTTGCAGCTCCAGCAAGTGGTTATTGAGATCATTCAGCCGGTGCGGCGGCAAATCCTCGTCAGGAAAATCGAGATACGCCTCAATTTCGGCCCTGACGGCAACCAGTTGCTCACGCATCCGGCTGCATACCCGACCCAGTTCTCCCTGCATCTGGCGTAGCGCCTGAGATTTTTGCATTGCCGTCTGGGCATCAATCAAATCAGCCAGTCCCTCGATCTCGGTCAGATCCATCTTGCCTGACAAAAAAGCCCGCCTCGCAAATTCCCCGGCTTCCGCCATTCTTAAGCTCGGCATTTTACCGAGTGTTTCGAGCAATTCGGTAAGCACGGCTCGACTACCATGCACATGCAGCTCCGCCACATCTTCGCCTGTAAAGCTTCCCGGCTCCGGAAACCATAACACTAGTGCGGTGTCTATTATCCCGCCGGAGGAATGTTTCAGCTTTTTCAGCGTCGCCATACGCGGATGGGGCAGGGGGCTGACACCCAGCATCGCCAATGCCTGCGCGGTATCCGGCCCGGAGAGGCGCACCACCGCCACGCCTGACCGGCCCGGTGCGGTTGCCGGAGCAAAAATCGTATCAGATCGTGTTACCATATTTTCATTGTCTTTCTGTGGCCATGCCATACAATCGCCACAAGGTGAGCGCAACGAAAAATGCCAAAGGCAATTCGCATATATCAGTATGGTGATCCCAGCGTATTAAAGTGGGAGGAAGTCCCCATCCCCGAGCCGGGTGAGGGAGAGGTGCTTATTCAGCAAAAGGCCGTTGGCCTTAACTATATTGATGTTTATCATCGCACCGGGCTTTATCCCGTACCCACCCCGTTTACACCGGGGATTGAGGGGGCAGGGGTCGTGATGGCCTGCGGCAAGGGGACACAATATGTCTCCGTTGGCAACCGGGTAGCTTACGCCAAGGGCCCGCCCGGTTCCTACAGTGAGTGGCGCACGATTAAAGAGACCGATCTTGTGAAGCTGCCCGATGAAATATCGTTCGAGCATGCCGCCGGGCTGATGACCAAGGGAACAACCGCCCATATGCTCCTGAGGCGCTCCTTCGATCTTCGGGCTAACATGACGGCGCTGATCTGGGCGGCTGCCGGAGGGGTCGGGCAATTTCTTTGCCAGTGGGCCAACGCATTGGGGGCCACAGTTATTGGAGCGGTCGGCTCGGAGGAGAAAGCCGAATTCGCCCGGCAGAACGGTTGCCATCATGTGATTCTCTACCGCAGGGAAGACGTGGTGAAGCGTGTGCGCGACATCACGGAGGGCAGGGGGTGCAACGTCGTCTATGATTCGGTGGGACAGGCAACATTTATGCAGTCACTCGACTGCCTTGGCCTGTTTGGTCTGTTGGTCAGTTATGGCCAATCCTCCGGCCCGGTTCCGCCTTTCGATATTTCATTGCTGCGCGAGAAAGGCTCCTTGTTTCTCACCCGGCCCACCCTTGGGGATTACAAGAAAATCCACGGAGAATATCTGCTCGGGGCGATGGAAATGCTCAATCATGTCATGCAGGGAAAAATCAAAATCCATATCGGCCAGAGCTATTATCTGGCCGACGCCGCCTCGGCGCATCGGGATCTCGAATCCCGTAATACCATAGGCTCAACTATTCTGATTCCTGAGTAACCTTCAGTGCGCCGCCTCCGGAACAAGTGCGTCCTGCGTGGCGACATAATCAACTCTGAGTGTTAGCGCTGCCGCGACGACCATTGACGCGCCACCAAGCGCCAGCGCATAAACCGACTGCCCTCCCAGAAAATGCTTCACGACAAAGCCGGAACCCAGAGCCACGATCACCTGCGGAATCACAATAAACAGGTTAAAAATCCCCATGTAGACACCCATCTTGCCTTCAGGAAGAGCACCAGCCAGCATCGCATAAGGCATGGCGAGAATCGAAGCCCAGGCAATTCCGACTCCAACCATTGAGAAAAGCAGCATATCAGAATCATGAATGAACATAACCGAGATCAGCCCTACGCCACCACATAGCAGGCTGAAGGTGTGAATAGTGCGTGGCGAGATTTTATGTACCAGCGCCATAAAGCAAAATGCCATGACCAGCGCTACTCCGTTATAGAGTGAAAAGCAGACCCCGACCCATTCCGTAGCCTGTGCATACAGAGGATCATGGGCATCCACTGCCCCGAACACGCTGCGCGCTGCCGCCGGGGCAAAATATGTCCACATGGAGAATAACCCGGCCCAAGTGAACAATTGCACCCATGCCAGTTGCTTCATCCGCGGCGGCATATTACCGATACTAGCGAAAATATCTTTTACACCGGCTAGCAACCCGGCCCTCTCAGCTTTCATCCGGTAAAACGCCTCCATATCGGCAGGCGGCGCTTCTTTTGTCGTAATGATTGTATATAGAACACAGGCAAACAGCACGCCGGAGCCGATGTAGAAGGCCAGCACCACTGATCTGGAAATGCCGCCATCGGCGCTGTCCGAAACAACCCCAAACCAGTTAGCCAGAATCCACGGCAGGGCGGAGGATACCACTGCGCCAATACCAATCAGCACGGTTTGAACGGAGTATGCAAAGGGTCGCTGCTTCTCGGGAACCAGATCAGCGACAAACGCCCGAAACGGCTGCATGGCGATATTTATCGCCCCGTCGAGCACCCATAGCAGCCCTACGGCCATCCAGAGCGCGCTGGAATTGGGCATAGCGACCAGCGCCAGCGACGACAATATCACGCCAACGAGAAAATAAGGCTTGCGCCGCCCGAAACGATTCCAGGTGCGGTCGCTCATATAACCGATAATCGGATGAACAATCAGGCCGGTTAGCGGCGCGGCGATCCAAAGCAGAGCCAGTTCACTTTCTTTCGCTCCAAGCATTTCGTAGATGGAACTCATATTGGCCATTTGCAGCCCCCAGCCGAACTGGATGCCCATAAAGCCAAAGCTCATATTCCATATTTGCCAAAAGGAAAGACGTGATGAATTCATATTATTCCCGAAAACATATTCACAAACGCGGAATGTGGCCGGAAATGACAGAAAAAGCAATCGGGAAATGAGCGGTTCCGATCAGCGGGATTGCGCCCTGCTATTATCCTCTCCGGCGAGCGATTCCGTCCACGAATGGTCTCCCTTGCATCCGGATGCCGGCTCACCGTCCCACATTTCCTTTAACAAAGCGAAATACGGCCCTTGCTCAATTCCCTTTCTCATCTGACCCTCCAACTGACGCACTCTTTCACGGCTGATCTTAAGTTTTCCTGCTGTTTCCTCAAGGGTGTGCGGCGCATGATATTCGCCGATGCCAAACCGCATCCGCAAAGCCTCTTTGTTCTTGTCTTCTATCTGTAGTTCATTGACGGCATTCAGCAGAGCTTTTTCTAACTGATGCCAGATCACCGCCTCCTCAGGCGGATTTTCCCACACATTCACCTCATCCGGCATGCACGAAGAGCGGGTTGGAGCTTCCAGCGTCTCATCTCCAAGATCGCGTACATAAGCCTTCAGGCGATTCATCGAAAGTATATGAAAAGACCCGGAAAACAGCTTCCAGTCGCGCACCGTGCCTTTTTTTGCGCGTTTGAGAATGTCGGCAAACGAGTGGGTTGCAATCTCCCTGCATACTTCTTCAGAAATCTCATTTTGCGGAAAACGATAGCGGGCACGCTCCACGGTTTTCGCCACCGCCCAGGGAAGCATTTTCTCCACAAAGCGCGATTCTGTATCTGCATCGCCCCGATTGATAGCCTGAATCCACCCATTAACTTTGGGGTACATGCTCCATGTTTTAAGGGCCCTCTGGTATCGATACGTCATCATTGCCTGATTCGTTTTTCTTGTTTTTCGCCGTTTCTAATAGCGCATTCGTGCTATATAAAACGTCCTAGCCTGAATTCACTCAGATAAAAAATGAAGATTTTATAACAATGCGCCTGATTTTTTTTCCTGCCCTGACCTGCCTGTGCCTGATTTCAGGCTATGTTCCGCCTGCATGGGGCAAACCCTCCCATGCGCTGACCTTGTTCACCGAACCCAAATACAAGCCCGGCTTCGACCATTTCGACTACGCCAATCCCGCTGCGCCGAAGGGCGGCACGGTGCGCCTCGACTACCCGGCCAGTTTCGACAGCCTCAATCCCTATATCCTCAAGGGCCTGCCCGCGCCGGGGCTGGCCTATCTGTTTGAAACCCTGATGACGCCTTCCTATGATGAGCCACAATCCTATTATGGACTCATCGCCGAGCGTGTTGATCTGGCAGCGGATAAAACCTTTGTCACTTTTCATCTTAACCCTAAAGCCCGCTGGCAGGACGGCACGCCGATAACCCCGGAGGATGTGATTTTTTCCCTAAATACCCTGAAAGAAAAGGGAGATCCGTTTTTCAAACTCCAGTATAAGCCCGTCCCCAAAGCGGAAAAAACCGGCCAGTACCGGGTGCGCTTTACGCTTAGTGACCCGGAAAACCGCGATCTGCCGTTTATCGTCGCCGCCATGCCGGTTATCTCCAGAACCTATTACACGACCCATGATTTTGCCAAATCTTCGCTTGAGCCGCCGCTGGTCAGCGGGCCGTACAAGATCGCCAGAGTCGAGGCCGGGCGCACGATTACTTACCAGCGCGACCCCGATTACTGGGGCCGCGACTTGCCGGTGCGCAAGGGACATTTCAATTTCGATAAAATCCGCTACGATGTTTATCTCGACGATACCGTGGCGCTGGAAGCGCTCAAAGCCCATGAGACCGACCTGCATGATGAATACATCGCCCGCAACTGGGCGACAGCTTACGATATTCCGGCAGTACGCGACGGCAGGCTGATCAAATATACGGCAAAGCACAAGATACCCCGGGGCATGCAGGCTTTTATCTTTAACACCCGCAAGGAGAAATTCGCCGATGCCCGCGTGCGCGAAGCCATTAGCCTGACGATGGATTTTGAATGGATGAATAAAACCATCTTTTTTGGCGCATATGAGCGCAATGACAGTTTTTTCCAGAACACCGATTTCGCCGCTCGTGAGCTGCCCTCAAAAGAAGAAATCGCTCTGCTGGAGCCGTACCGCGACTCCCTGCCGCCCGAGGTTTTTTCAAAAATCTACGAGCCATTCACGTCCGATGGTTCCGGTAACAATCGGGAAAACCTGTTGAAAGCACAAAGACTACTTGATGAGGCCGGATGGGTGATTAAAGACGGAATCCGGGTAAATCAGAAAACCGGTGAGAAACTGAGCATTGAATTCATGATGCGCCAAAAAACGTTTGAGCGGGTCGTTGCCTCAATGATCCGTCACCTTAATCGGCTGGGCATCACAGCAACGTTCCGGCTGGTTGACGATGCGCAATACCAGAAACGTATTGAAAAGAATGATTTTGACCTGATTTCCATCTGGTGGAATCAAGGGCTGGTATTTCCGGGACAGGAGCAAATGCAATTCTGGCATTCGTCACAGGCCGATATTCCCGGCAGCCAGAATCAGTCGGGACTTAAAGACCCCCTCGTTGATGCGTTACTTGAAAAGATCGTTTCGGCCCGGGATTATAATTCTCTCAAGATACCAGCCCGGGCTTTAGATCGTGTGCTGTTATGGAAACACCTGATTATACCCCACTGGAGTATAAGTAATTTTCGTGTTGCCTTCTGGGATATGTTCGAGCACCCCAAAGCCCGCCCGGACTATAATCTTGGGTTCGATACCTGGTGGATGAAAGAACAGTACCGGTAGAGGTGATCGTTTCAGAACCCCGATTCCACCAGTTTTCGCCCAATAAAATTATGGAAAGCACGAACACGCTTGGACTCCCTCAGATCAATCGGGTAGACCAGATACGCGTCAACGGTCGGCCCTTCAAGTGTGGGAAGAATAACACTGACGCGTTTTGCACGCTGCACCATGTAATCGGGAAGCGAGGCGATGCCCATGCCGCTTTTCACCGCTCGCAGCATACCGTACAGGCTGTTGATGCTGATTACCGGGTTCAGGCGGACACCTTTCTTTTCAGCCATGGTAAATAACCAGTTGATGTCCTTATAGGGCGGCTGATGCCCCTCGTTATAGGCAATCAGGTCATGTTGCTCCAGCGCGGCGAGATTTCTGGGCATACCGCGCTGGCGCAGGTAATCATTCGACGCATAAAGCGAGCTTTTGACCGAAAACAGCGGGCGCTGAATGAGGTCGGGGTGTTTTGACGGGTAAAACCGGATGGCAATATCGGCCTCGCGCATGGAGAGATCAACCTCCCGGTCATCAACGATCAGGCTCAGGCGCACTTCGCGGTAGAGCTTGATAAATTCCTGCATAGCCGGAACCAGCCAGACCGTTCCGAAGGCGATGGGCACGCTGACTTTCAACTCGCCGGTCGGGCGCTCGTTGAGTTCCAGCAGGGTGTTTTCCGTCAGAGAAAGCTTCTGAAAAAAATCGTTGACCGTACCCAGCAGGATTTCTCCCTGTTCGCTCAGGAGCAACCCTCGCGGGCGGCGATGAAACAGCGGCACGCCCATTTGTTCCTCAAGCGCCGTAATCTGGCGACTAATCGAGGATTGATTCACGCCCAGTTCCGTCGCCGCATGGGTGATATTCCGATGCCGCGCCACCGAGTGAAATACGCGTAATTTATCCCAGTCGATCATACCTATATAGTCATTTCACTTAATAATTTCCTGTAAAGTCGGAATGACTATGGCTTGCAACGCAAGCCCGCCGCTTATGCGGCGTAACCGACTTTATTTTTTCTTATGAAGAAAAAATAAAGTAGAAAGACAATATTTCAGGGGACAACCCCTCATATCAGTTTCCGCACATCCGCCAGATGGCCGGTCACCGCGGCGGCGGCGGCCATCACCGGACTCATCAGATGGGTACGCCCGCCACGGCCCTGCCTGCCCTCAAAATTGCGGTTGGATGTCGAGGCGCAACGCTCGCCCGGCTCCAGCTTATCGGCATTCATCGCCAGACACATCGAACATCCCGGCTCGCGCCATTCAAACCCGGCTTCGGTAAAAACCCTGTCCAGCCCTTCCGCCTCAGCCTGCTCCTTGACCAGACCCGAACCCGGCACGACCATCGCCAGCCTGATATTTCCGGCCACCCTGCGGCCTTTGACCAGTGAAGCCACCTCGCGCAAATCTTCGATCCGCCCGTTGGTGCACGAGCCGATAAATACTTTATCCACCGGCACATCTTCCAGTTTCTGCCCCGGCTTCAGGCCCATATATTCGAGCGAGCGCGCCACTGCCTGACGGCGGCCAGCATCAGAGAAATCCTCCGGCGCAGGAATCGACGCGGTGACCGGAAGCACATCCTGCGGGCTGGTTCCCCATGTCACCTGCGGCGCGATGGATGCGGCATCGAGCGCCAGTGTCTCATCGTAGCGCGCTCCTTCATCGCTGGAAAAACTTTGCCAGTACGCGACTGCTTTTTCCCACTCTTCATCTGATGGGGCCATTGGCCTGCCTTTAAGATAAGTGAATGTCACGTCATCCGGCGCAATCAGCCCGGCCCGCGCTCCGGCTTCAATTGACATATTGCAGATTGTCATGCGGCCTTCCATGCTGAGATTGCGGATGGTCTCCCCGGCATATTCGAGAACGTAGCCCGTGCCGCCTGCCGTCCCGAGCCTGCCGATGATAGCCAACACAATATCCTTAGCGGTCACGGCGGGGGAGGGGACGCCCGTGACCTGAATCAGCATGGTTTTAGGGCGTTTTTGAATCAGGGTTTGCGTCGCCATCACATGCTCGACCTCGCTGGTACCGATGCCAAAGGCCAGCGCCCCGAATGCTCCGTGCGTCGAGGTATGCGAATCACCGCAAACAATCGTCATACCCGGCTGGGTAAATCCCTGTTCCGGCCCGACGACATGGACGATGCCCTGCCGCCGGTCGTTCATCGGAAAATAGGTAACGCCGAATTCGGCACAATTTTTCTCCAGTGTTTCCACCTGAATACGCGAAGTCTCATCTTTGATACCCTGCGCCCGGTCGGGTGTGGTCGGTACATTATGATCGGCCACGGCCAGCGCCGCTTCGGGGCGACGTAACCGGCGTCCTGCCATACGCAGCCCCTCAAAAGCCTGCGGGCTAGTCACCTCGTGCACCAGATGCCGGTCAATATAGATCAGGCAGGTTCCGTCTTCCTGCTGATTGACCAGATGGCGCTCCCAGATTTTATCAAAAAGTGTTTTTGGCGGCATGGCGCTATTTTCTTCACTGCTTCCGCTTCTTTAGCAGGGATACACGGGAAATGACAAGTATAGTATTTCTGATCATTCTGATTCTCAGAATTAATCAGGCGTTCATACGCCACGCAGGCTTATACGCCGCATAAGCGGCAGGCTTGCGGTCGCAAGCCTGTCATTCCAACATAGGAGGAGGAATGCTTATGTGGAATGACTATATAATTGTCGTGATTAGTGTATGGTAATTTCCTGATCGGCGGTAACGCCCATCAGCGGGTTCTCATAGACATGCGAGACTACATGGGATGCCGGTTTACGCGGATTCACCGAGCCAGACATATGCTCCATATCCGCCGCGACGGGAATAGTCGCCGATGCAGGCATGCGCGCCGGGGAGGCGGATACAATCGGCCTGAGTAACGTAACTCCGGGTGCGGCGGACGCAGGCATCTCATTCGCGGGGGCAGGCGGGCAATACGGTTCCGGAGTATTTTGCGGGCCTGGCGCATACCCCCGGGCAATCAGCTCATCGAGGCGACTGCCGTATAATTTGGTAATTGGCCTGCCTTGCAACTCCTGCGCCAGCTTTTGTTCCAGCGCCAGATCATACGGCGCCGCATCTTTCTCTTTTTGTTTCTCAAAAGGATTGCCATTGAGCATATTATTGACGCCCCGGCAGATGGAGGTAAACAGCGCCGAATAATTTACGCCGAACGCCATGCCCATCAGGGAGAAAATTCCGGCGCCGTAGAGCGTATGCGCCGCCGTCGCCTCACCCGCAATTTCCAGAATCGGGATACCTCCCGCCGCACCCATTATCGCCCCGACCACCGCCCCGAGGACTCCCGCCAGCAGCAAAACTTTCGGGCGTACCATGCGCTTCCAGAAATGCTCCTGATCCAGTGAATTCTCCAGCACTTCCTCAAAAGTGTTGGCGGGCATATCTTCCGGGATATGGTCTGCGTATTTGTCTTTGAGTATCTGCTGTAATTTAGGAGAAGCCAGTATCTGCGCCTCCAGCGCCTGCCCCTTTTCCCGGCGTTCGCGCTCTTCGGCGGCGGCGGCGGCGGCTCCGGCGCTTGCGCCAATGATCTGGCCACTGAGCGTGCCGATCGTCACTCCGGCGGCGGCGAATTTGGCCAGAGCGGTCAGGGCGCTACCCTGAAGGGCAATCCCAGGCATGATCGCAGGCAGCGCAAAAATCGCAATCGCGCCGATAGCCAGCCCCGAGACCAGCCCAAGCGCCGCCCCGCCCCAAAACCCGCTGTCGCCCAGCCCAAAAGAGCGGTTAAGTACGGCTTCGTTATAAGGTTTGACCTTGATCTTGGCCTGTTCGATCTTGATTGCCTTCTTCAGGAGAGGGTCAATCATATCCTCGGGAAGTTCGGAATCCATACATCGCTCACATTACCCTATTCTGCATTATATCAGCGATTGGGCGGAAATATTGTGAATTTTCTGTGACAAGCCAATGATACTGCCACTTGCGCCGAAAAGCATGCGCAAGGCGCTGGAATATCTATGGTTTTTACTCTAACCAGCCAGCAGCCGCGTAATCAGGCTGATCCGCAGGGCGTTGGTCTGCGCCAGCATGCTGATGGCAGCCTGTACTTTCACGTTATTTTGTGCGAATTTCGTAGATTCGGAAGCAATATCGGTATCTTCCAGCGCGCCGCGGGCAATATCCTGATTGCGCAGGGCGCTGCTGATGTTATCCGCCGCCACGTCGAACCGCTCCTGCAGCGAACCGACTTCAGCCCGGGCTGAGATGACATAATCAATAGCGGCCAGCACGGCGCTCTGAGCCGCCGCCGCCGATTCCTGTGTCAGGATATCGGGCGTACCGCCGCTAAACAGGGTATCGGTTGCGATGTATTGCAACAGGATGGAGATGGATTGCTCGCTGGTGTCGCCGACCTGAAACTGTCGGGCAAGCAAGGTATCGTTGATATCGAGCGTTTCAAAGGCCAGCGCCTCTTTCAGCGCATCTTCCAACTCCTGCGCTTCTTCTGTGGAGTCAAGGCTGAAGCTGCTGGCCCCTGCGGTCAGACGGATGCTCTTGCCCGAATCATCCTCACTGATGAAGGTAAAAAACTCCCGCGAGCCGATTTCCGTGCCGATCTGGTCATGGCTGCGATAGGTTTCGCCGTTTAGGGTAAAGGTAATTTGGGCGCTGACACCGGCAGATGCCGCTTGCACGCTGACATCCTCAAAAACGAGGTTGGAGAAATCATCCGTCGTGACCGAAATATCCACCCCGTTGAGCAAATCCACCTGATTAAAATCCAGCGACTGGCGGCGGTAGAAATTCAGCCCGGAAAACGCAAAATCCAGATCCCGGGCAAAGGTGG
Source organism: Alphaproteobacteria bacterium (assembly GCA_021730835.1). Classification (GTDB taxonomy): domain Bacteria; phylum Pseudomonadota; class Alphaproteobacteria; order Rickettsiales; family UBA998; genus JAKFYP01. The sequence goes on along the minus strand of JAKFYP010000056.1, from coordinate 1,439 downwards.
CGGCATCAGCCTGATTTTCAACTGCACGGCCTTCCCGGGCGGCGAATTCGACATAGAAATAACCACCATCTTTGGAAGTAAACTGAATTTCGGTGTTGGTTGTGGGGTCGGTATCGGTCAGATTGGCCGTATAGGTATGCTCGCCCACCGTGATATTCAGCCGAATCGAGTCATCGGCAACATAAGTGGCCTCAAACCCGGAAATTTTCCCAACGAACGCATCATTGGTAATGCCTGTCGTATTGACGCCCCCGGTATCCGATCCGCTGCTCAGGTTAAATGGCCCGGCAGCCTGATTGGGAGTCTCCAGCGAAATTCCAGCGCCCGTTTCCCCGATGTCGAGCGCATCCGTGGCCGGTGTCAGGCCGATAAAATCGAAAGGTATACCCGGCAACTGCGATGCGACGAACACCTCATCGCCGCTACGCCACATCTCCACCATGCGAATCCCCTGAATGGTGTTGCTGGCAGGAGAGGTATTGAGATAGTTGTTAAAGGTGGAAACCAGATTACGCAAACTCTCCTCGCCGGTCGCTCCCACCTGCACGTCAAGGGACGCCGCCGGAGCGTTACGAAACGTGAAGAAAACCGAGGAGCCGATCCCGTCATCAATGCGGAAAGTGTCGCCATCCGCGATATTGGTTCCGGTCGTAAAAAAATACCGGGCTGTCGAAGGTGTCTGATTCTGACTGGTCAGCAGGGTCGTGGTGCTGCCACCGGTCGCCGTTACCGAATTGATCTGGTTACCGCCGCCGCCATCCGCGCCTTCATAGAGAGTAAACCGCCGCGACGCATCCAGTTGCAGGCCAATCGTGTCAAATGAGCCGCCGCCGGTCGAGGATTGCTCGTTGATCGTATAGACATTCCCAAGCGCCCCGGTGGCCTTGTGCTCAATCTTCAGAATCGAACCTTCAGCGGTATAGCGGGCGACATTGATGCGTTTATTGGTTGAGACATTCAGTGCATCGGCCAGATTCTGAACCGTGGTGTTGATGGTCGCGCCCCGGGTGAAATCCGTACCTTCGGTCAGAGTTACGTTATTAAGGACTATTGTCTGTCCGGCCCCGATATTGCTGGTAGTGAAATTGACCTGTCCGTAAGCGCGCACACCCTGCGTGGTATTGAGCGCCGTGCCGATACGGGTCTCTCCGTGATCTTGTTGCAACACCCGGACATTATTAAAATTCGTGGTTTCAGCGATGCGGTCAATCTCTCGGTACAAATGATAGAATTCTGTATTGAGAAATCCCCTCTCGGTTGCAGAAAGTGCCCCTGAAGAAGCCTGCGTCGAGAGCGCATTCATACGCTGGAGAAGTTGTTCGATCTGGGTCAGCCCGCCATCAGCAACCCCAAGGTAACTCGAGGCTTGCAGGCTATTATTTAGCGCTTGCCGGAGCGTGGTGACACTGGTTTGCAGGGTGGTTGCGATTGAAAGGGCG